>CAJUEU010000001.1:0-35634 GCA_910585735.1 uncultured Oscillospiraceae bacterium
CCACGCGACCAGCTTGGAAGGCTGGGATTCTACCATTGAACTACACCCGCATGGAGCCAACAGGAAAATGTCAGCCAAAGTATAATAGCATACTGCCCCCATGCTTGTCAATCCCTAATTTTAAGTTCCTGAAAGAAAATGATCGTTCGAACAAAAAAAAGGATGGCCCCCAATTTAGGGGCCATCCTTTTTGCATATGCTTAGTGCTCCATAGCGAAAGCCACAATGATGGCGTCCAGGCTACGGGGAGCAATGCGCTCGAAAAGCTTCAGAATAAACTTCAAGGGAAACACCTCCTTTTCAAAATAGTCACAGTTATCTGTTTGTGTGATCAATGATCAATCGTGAAGGCGACAAAGCGCTGATCCAGGGTCTGGGGTGTGACTGTGCGGAAAAGCTTGACAAGCCACTTCATCATGGGAATCACCTCCTTTGTAAATCTTGAGGAAGTTATACCCCCTTTTTTGAAAAAAGTATATCATAATTATTTGAATTATGATATAATAATTCTATAATATGGGATAGGAGGCCAAAATATGGCAGAGAGAGACACACGAATTACAATGAACGATGTGGGATACCAGGGGTATCTGAACCGGGAGAAGGATTTTTCTCACCACCCCTATGACAAGGATATGATGCAGTACGAGCTTATGCGGGCGGGGGACCCCAAGGCGGTGGAGGTAGCCCGGGAGATGATGAAGCCGGAGGGACTGGGTCATCTCTCGGACGACCCGCTGCGGAACGCGAAATACCTATTTGTCTGCGGCGCTACCTTAGCCTGCCGGTATGCTATCACCGGCGGTATGCCCGGCGAAAAGGCCTATAACGCCAGCGACCTTTATATCCAGAGGATGGATAAATGCCAGACGGTTCAGGAGGTGAAGGACCTTCAGCTGGATATGATGACCTTTTATACCAACTACATGGCGAAACTGGACAAAAGCCGTGCCTTTTCCAAGCCGGTGGTCATGTGCTTGGATTATATTTATGACCATCTCAACCAGACCATCCGGGTAGAGGAGCTGGCCAGGGAGGTAGGGAAGAGCCCCAGCTACCTTTCCACCTTATTCAAAAAAGAAATGGGGGTGAGTATCTCGGCTTACATCACAGGCCGCCGGGTCAAGGCGGCTTGTAACATGCTCCAGTTTTCCGGCTATTCTTACGCTGAGATCGCGGATGAGCTGGCCTTTTCCTCCCAAAGCCACTTTACAAAAGTGTTTAAGGAGCATACAGGGTATACGCCCAAAGCCTATCGGGCCGCCTTCTTCAGAAGGTGAACGTGGGTTTTCAAGCCTTGTCTTTCTGCAGGATTTGTGGTAAACTATAAAATCAGGCATAATATGACAGTAAATAAGCTGTGGGAGGGATACCCATTGAAAATCGTGGTATTGGCCGGAGGCTTGTCCCCGGAGAGGAATGTGTCACTGTCCTCGGGCAGCAAGATCGCCGGCGCGCTGCGGGGGCTGGGGCATCAAGCCGCCTTGGTGGATATGTATTTTGGTCTTGAGGACTATCCCGGTCTGACGGAAGCGGCGCTTTATGAAGCGGATTTTCCAAAGGGCTGGCAGAAGGTGGACCGGCAGGCCCCCGATCTGGAGAAGGTAAAAGCCGCCAGGAAATGGGCGGGCAAGGGAGACTTTGGCCCCGGTGTTCTGGAGCTGTGCCGGGAGGCCGACATCGTGTTTCTTGCTCTGCACGGACAGTGTGGAGAGGATGGAAAGGTCCAGGCCGCGTTTGACCTCCTTGGGATCCCCTACACCGGCTCAGGGTACCTGGGCTCCGCTATGGCTATGGACAAGGACCTGACCAAGAAGCTGATCCGGGAGCAGGTGAATACCCCGGCCTGGAGCTTTGCGGCCTATGGGGAGAAGGATGTGGAGCCCCTCGCCGGCAGGACGCCGGTGCCGTGCGTGGTCAAGCCGGTGGATTCCGGCTCCTCCATCGGGGTCTCGATCGCTATGGATAAGGAGGAGCTGCGTGCCGCGCTGACTGAGGGGCTTTGCTACGGCGGCCGGTGCGTATTGGAAACTTACGTCAAAGGCCGGGAGATCCAGGTGGGCATTCTGGACGGAAAGGCGCTGCCCCCCATTGAGATCATCCCCAACGAGGGCTTTTACGACTATGAAAACAAATACCAGCCGGGCGCCGCTCTGGAGGTATGTCCCGCTCCGATCACCCCGGAGCAAACAAGAGAGGTTTCCCAGATGGCGGAAAAGGTCTTTGCCCTTTTGGACCTGGCTGTCTATTCCCGGGCCGACTTCATTTTGGATGGAGAGGGGACCTTTTGGTTCCTGGAGATCAACACCCTGCCTGGAATGACCCCAACCAGCCTGATGCCTCAGGAGGCGGCTGCGGCAGGGCTGGATTACTCCGCTCTTTGCCAGCGTATCATAGATTCTTCCCTGGACAAAAAGAGAAAACAGTGAGGAGGCGCCGGATATGGAGGCCCTGACTATAAAAGAGATCATGGAGGCGGTAAACGGCCGTCTTTTGGGAGAGTTTGACAACCTTGACGCCATGGTGGAAAAGGTGGAGACTGACAGCCGGACCATTTCGGAGGGAGCCCTCTTCCTGCCCCTCAGTGGGGAGCGCTTTGACGGCCATGCCTATATCAATGAGGCGTTGGAGGCCGGGGCGGCGGGCTGTCTGACCCAGAGGGAGCGGGAGAGCTACCTGCCGGGAAAATTCTACATCAAGGTGGATTCCACCAGGCGGGCTCTGCGGGACTTGGCGGTATGGTACCGCCGGCGGTTCCATGTGCCTGTTGTGGCTGTGACGGGCAGCGTGGGAAAGACCACCACAAAGGACATGGTTGCCGCCGTGCTCAGCGAGCGCTTTGACGTATTGAAAACCGACGGCAACAAGAATAACGACATAGGTCTGCCCCTGACCCTGCTGCGGCTGGAGCGCCGTCACCAGATCGCCGTGGTGGAATTGGGCATCAACCACCCTGGGGAGATGGATGACCTGTCTGCCATTGCCCAGCCGGATGTGGTATGCATCACTAACATCGGGGATTCTCATATCGAGGCCTTTGGCTGCCGTGAGAACACTCTGGCGGCAAAGGCGGAGATCTTCAACCACGCAAAGGCCGGAGCCTTGGCAGTCCTCAACGGCGACGACTCCCTGCTTCTGACCCTGAAAGGAAAGACACCGGGGAAGGCTGTGTTCTGCGGCAGAGGAGAGGAGCTGGATTACCGGGTGGAGGAGCTGGAAAGCGATTGGCGCAGCCAGATCACCTGCAGAGTGATCACCCCCACGGGGACCTGCCGGATGGATATTCCCGCGCTTGGGGAGCACATGATTTATCCTACCCTTATGGCCACGGCGGTGGGAGAGTATTTCGGTATGCTGCCCGAAGAGGTGGCTGAGGGAGTTCGGAAGTTTGCTCCTACCAAGATGCGGATGAACATTTTCTTCCGGGGAGATGATATTACCATTCTGGACGACAGCTATAATGCCAATCCCCAATCTATGCGGGCCGCCATCGAAGTGCTGGACGGCTACGCGGGCACCTATAAAATTGCTGTTCTGGGGGATATGTTCGAGCTTGGGCCCTTGGCCACGGCGTTGCACGCCGGAGTGGGAGAAGCCCTGGGAAACAGCCATGTGGACTGTTTGGTGACGGTGGGGGAGCTGGCCAAAAGCATCTATGACGCTGCCCTTTCCTCCCGGGTGCCTGAGTGCTATCACCTTGAGACCAGGGAGCGGGCCATGCTGACCATCCACGACCTGCTTCGTCCCGGGACCACTGTTCTGGTAAAGGCCTCCCGGGGAATGGAGTTTGAAACCATTACCAATTATCTGAAGAGCATCACGGAGGAGGCGTAGAAACGCTTTAACCGGCAAGCGCCGGGGATAGCGGTTTATCGTGGTACTCTTTCGCGGGGGCCAATGCCCACATGGCCCGGTTCCGTATCGACCTTATATTTTTCTGAGGAAACACCTATGATAGACATTCAAGTGACCGATCTCTCCATTGAATTTGAGGTCGGAAAGAAAATTTTAGATGGGTTGACCTTTCAGGTGGACCAGGGGGAGCGGGTAGGCCTGCTGGGCCGCAACGGGGCTGGCAAGACCACGCTTTTCAAGCTCCTGACAGGGGAGCTCCGTCCCGATGATGGGGAGGCCCGGACCGCCCCCGGCAAGAGGGTGGGGCTCATCTCCCAGATCCCGGTGTATCCTGAGGGGTATACCGTTCTGGACGTGCTCCACACCGCCTTTGACCACCTGCGGGCGATGGAAAAGGAACTGACCGAGCTGGCCGAGCGAATGGGGGAGGGAGACCCCGCCGACCTGCGGCGGTACGATACCCTCACCGTAGCCTTTGAGGCGGGGGGCGGCTATGACACCGAGATCCGGCTGAACAAGGTCTGCAATGGTCTGGATATTCCCATCGTCATGCGGGAGCAGCTTTTTACCGAGCTCTCCGGCGGGGAAAAGACCCGGGTGAATCTGGCCCGGCTGCTGCTGAACGACACCGAGATCCTCCTTCTGGACGAGCCTACCAACCACCTGGACCTCCACGCCACCGAGTGGCTGGAGGACTATCTCTCCCGCTATAAGGGTACCGTTTTGGCCATCTCCCATGACCGCTGGTTTTTGGATAAGGTGGTCAACCGCTGTGTGGAGATCAAAAACGGAAAGGCCGAGTTTTACACAGGCAATTACAGCTTCTATGTGGAGGAGAAAGAGCGCCGCTTTCAGGAGCAGCTCAAGCAGTACGAGAAGGAGCAGGCCAAGGTCCAGCAGCTGGAGGAGGCGGCTGCCAAGCTGCGGCTGTGGGCCTTTATGGGCAACGATAAGCTCTACAAGCGGGCTTTCTCCATGGAGAAGCGTATTGAGAAAATGCAGACTGTGGACAAGCCCACCAAGGAGCGGAAAATGACCATGGGCTTTGGGGAGAAGGAGTTCCGGGGGGACGAGGTCCTCACCGTAAAGGACCTGTCCATGGCCTTTGGGGACCGGATGCTTTTCTCTGAGGTCAACCTGGAGGTGACGGGAGGAGAGAGGATCGCCCTGCTGGGGGACAATGGAGCGGGGAAATCCACCTTTGTGAAGCTCCTGCTGGGGGAGCTGGAGCCCACCGCCGGAAAGCTTCGGTTCGGACCGACTGTAAAGGTTGGATACCTGCCGCAGTTGGTGACCTTTGACCACCCGGAGCGGAACCTGGTGGACACCTTGATATGGGACCTGAACTGCACGCCTCAGGAGGCCCGGGACCGTTTGGCGGCCTTCAACTTCCGGGGGGAGGACGTGTTCAAGGAGGTCCGGGACCTGTCCGGCGGCGAGCGGAGCCGCCTCAAGCTCTGTGAGCTTATGAGCCAGAGGATCAACCTGCTGGTCCTGGACGAGCCAACCAACCACCTGGACGTGGACAGCCGTGACTGGATTGAGGAGGCCGTTCGGGCTTACGAGGGAAATCTGCTCTTTGTGTCCCATGACCGATACTTCATTAAGGAGTTTGCCCGGCGGGTCTGGATGCTGGAAAATCAGAAGATCACTGACTTTAAGGGGGACTATCAGGAGTATCTGGCCTATGTGGAGCGGCAGAAGGTATTTGCGAAGGGGACGGTCCCTGCCCCGGCAGCGGAGGAACCCAAAAAGGAGAAGCCAAAGCGCCCCGGCGGGGTGAAAGAGCTGGAAAAACAGGTCAAAGCCGCCGAGCTGGCGGTCTCCAAGGCGGAGGAAAAGCAGTATGAGCTTACTCTCCGGGCTGAGGAGGTGGCTGACAATTATCTGGAGCTTCAACAAATCTATGAGGAGCAGAAGGCTCTGGAGGATGAGATCGCGCACCTCTACACGGTCTGGGAGACCCTGTCGGCGGAACTGGAGGAGATGAAAGCATGAGCTATCAACCGCAATGGGATGGCCGCAGCGGCTACGGCGGCAAACGAAGGAAATTTCTGTGGAAACTGCCGCTGATTTTGCTGGGTATGGGACTGCTCCTGTTTGGCGCTCTGGAGGTCTTTATTACCCTACACGATGGGAGCAATATTGTGGGGGAGCCCAAGGTCATGGTGATCTTCGGCTGCCAGGTAAAGCCGGACGGCCCGTCCATTCTGCTTCGGGACCGGCTGGATACTGCCCTGGATTACCTGGAGGCCCACCCGGATATGACGGTGGTGGTCACCGGGGGCAAGGGAGACGACGAGCATATGTCGGAAGCCCAGTGCATGTACAACTATCTTACTGAGCACGGAGTGAACGGGGAAAATATCCTCATGGAGGACCAGTCCCGGAGCACTTGGCAAAACGCTAACTATACCCTGGACCTTTTGGCCCGGAATGGGTACGACATTGCGGAAGATGTGCTCTTGGTCTCCAGCGGCTTTCACCTGTCCCGCATTGAGATGCTTTGGGACCGGGCCCGCGTTGCGAGACTGTCCAACGAAACATACAATGACCAGTATATTTCTACCCTGGCCGCCCCGGTGAGTCACTTCCCCTCGGCGGTGCAGATGTTCTTCCGGGAGCCGTTGGCCCTGGTGAAATCCTTTGTCTTTGATCGGTAGAGAGTCCCGCGGGCGCACAGTGCGCGCCCTTGCATTGCCGCACATTGCTTTCCACCCCTCGCTTATGTAGGGGCGCACAGTGTGCGCCCGCTTTCCATTGAAAGGAGGCCCGCCATGCTGGATAAGCTGAAAGCCATCGAACAACATTATCAGGAGGTGGAGGCCCGGTTGGCTGAGCCCTCCACCTATAATGACCCAGCCCTGGCCGCGAAACTGAATAAGGAGCAGCGGGACCTGGAGCCCTTGATGGAGACCTACCGGGCCTACCGCAAGGCCTTTCAGGATATGGAGGAGGCCCAGGCCCTTTTCTCAGACTCCGACTTGGGCGAAATGGCCCGGGAAGAGTATGCCGAGGCTAAGGCGGCGGTCCCTGCCCTGGAGGAAAAGCTGAAGTTTCTGCTCCTTCCAAAGGATCCGAATGATGATAAAAATGTCATCGTGGAGATCCGGGCCGGAGTGGGGGGGGAGGAGGCTGCCCTCTTTGCCCATTCTCTTTTCCGCATGTACTCCATGTACGCCGAGTCCTGCCGCTGGAGCGTGGAAGTGGATTCTGTCAGCTCTACCGAGCTCGGAGGGATAAAGGAGATATGCTTTACGGTAAACGGCGAGGGAGCTTACAGCCGTCTGAAGTTTGAAAGCGGGGTCCACCGGGTCCAACGGGTCCCCGAGACCGAGTCCGGCGGGCGGATCCACACCTCCACGGTCACCGTGGCGGTGCTGCCTGAGATGGAGGAGGTGGATGTACAGATCGACCCGGCCGATGTGGAGATGCAGGTTTTTCGCTCCTCCGGGGCGGGAGGCCAGCACATTAACAAGACCTCCTCCGCTGTGCGGCTCATCCACAAGCCCACCGGCATGGTGGTGGAGTGCCAACAGGAGCGGAGCCAGTTCCAGAACCGGGAAAAGGCCATGCGTCTGCTGGCCTCCCGGCTCTATGAGGAGGAACGGGAGAAGGTGGAGGGGGCTTACGCTGCCGATCGAAAAAGTCAGGTGGGCTCCGGCATGCGGAATGAGCGCATCCGTACCTACAACTTTCCCCAGGGCCGCCTCACCGACCACCGGGTGAATCTGACGCTGTACAAGCTGGACGCTGTGATGAATGGAGATCTGAATGAAGTCATTGACGCTCTGGTCACCGCGGATCAGGCAGAACGGTTGGAAAAGGAGTCGGGGCGTTAAAAAAATCTGCCGGGGGCAGGTTTTTAGTCCCGGCCGGGGTGACACAGCCGCCGCGGGCTTCAAAAGAAAACGCATTTTTCAAGGAAAGAAGGAGTCTATATGGAGCTTCGTATTGATTTTCCCAGATTGCCTCAGGGCAAGACCCTTGCCGGTATAAAGGCTGAGTTGGATGCCATTCTGGAGGATGACGGTTGGCTGTTGAGCTCGGGGCAAAGGGACGAGGCCGGTTTTGTGGAGCTGGAGCTGGAGGATGAGAAAATGAATCCCAAGTATGGTATTTTGGCTGTGAAGGCCTACCTCCAGCGGGAGAGTTTTGACCCGGCAACTACCATTGAACTGGCCGGGACCAAGACCCCGATCTTTGACTGAAACCAGGTGATATTTTATGGAGACAAAACGCCTGACGCCCCACAACGTGGAGGAAGCCGCCAAAATCATTGCGGACGGCGGCTTGCTGGGGATCCCCACCGAGACGGTGTACGGTCTTGGGGCCAACGGGTTGGATCCCCAGGCAGTGAAGGCTATCTTTGAGGCAAAGGGGCGGCCTCAGGACAACCCGCTGATCCTTCATGTGCCGGATGAGAGCTGGCTGGAACGGTACTGTGAGGACATCCCGGCGGTGGCCTACGAGCTCACGGCCCGGTTTTGGCCGGGGCCACTTACCATGATCTTGAAACGGAGGGACAATGTGCCTGACGCGGTGTCGGCTGGGCTGGATACGGTGGGAATGCGCTGTCCCGACTGTGCCGTGACCCGGGAAATCATTGCAAAGGCGGATGTGCCTGTTGCCGCACCCTCGGGGAACGCCTCGGGCCGCCCCAGTCCCACCACGGCGGAGGCTATGCTGGAGGATATGGAGGGCAAGATCCTGGGGATCGTAGATGGCGGTTCTTGCACCGTAGGGGTGGAATCCACCATCATTGACCTGACTGTGGAGCCGTCCCGGCTTCTTCGCCCCGGTGGGGTGACTCTGGAGGAGCTGGAGGAGGTTCTTGGAGAGGTGGCGGTGGATGACGCTGTCCGCCGCCTTCTTGCCCCCGGAGAGCAGCCCAAGGCTCCCGGCATGAAGTACCGCCATTATGCCCCCAAGGCTCCGGTCACGGTGGTGAGAGGGGACCCGAACATGACGGCGGGATACATTGTGGCCCGGATGGGAGAGAAGTCCGGGGTCCTCTGCTTTGACGAGTTTCAGGGTTATTTCCGGGGCCACTCTGTGGTGACCATGGGGCCGGTCAACGACCAGGCCCAGCAGGCCCGGGAGATCTTTGAGGCGCTTCGGGCCTTTGACCGTCTGGAGGTCACCGATGTCTGGGCCCAGTCTCCCGATGACGAGGGCATTGGCTTGGCCGTGACCAACCGGCTCAACAAGGCGGCCGGGTTTCATATTATCGAGCTGTAAAGAGATAGGACTTGACACAAAGGGAGACTTATGGAGATTTCCGATAACGTCCTGCGGGAGCCTTTGAATTCCTTAATGGTGCGCACCGAAGAGAGCGCCATTGGGGAGGCTTTGGCGGCGCTGGAGACCCATTTTAAGTTGTGAAAGGAGAGCCTATGGACTATACCAGAGAGGAACTGCTGGAGGCCAAGCGTCAAATCGGCTCTACGCTCCGCAAGCTGAGGGAGGTCATCAAGACCTTTGAGACGAAAGAGGACCCGGGCCGTTATAAGTCTCAACTTACCCTGGCAAGGCGCCGGGTAGCCGCTTTCACATTGGTGGGAGAACTGGTGGAGCGGGAATTGAAGCAAATGGAAAACTGAAAGGAAGAACCAAAAATGAACATCCAAAAATTAAATGAAGTTGTGGCGGCAGTGCGGGGAAATGAGCTCTTGCTCTCATCCCCCCAGGACGCCTTGGACCTGATCGCTACCGCCCGGTATGAGACGGGCTGTGAGGCGCTGATCTTACCCAAGGAAATTGTGAGCGAGGACTTTTTCATCCTTTCCAGCGGCTTGGCTGGGGAGGTGCTGCAAAAGTTTGTGAACTACAGTATGAAGGTGGCCATTGTGGGGGACTTCTCCCGCTACACCAGCAAACCCCTCCAAGATTTTATCCGGGAGAGTAACCGGGGCAAGACTGTGTTTTTCGCCAGTTCTGAGTCTGAAGCTCTGGAAAAGCTGGCCGCCCTGTAAGGGACCAGACTGTACACCTAACATAGAAAGGATGAGCCCCAATGAGCACATTGTCCGCCGGTGTGAGCTGGGAAAAAGTCATAGTGGCTTTAAAAACGCGCAATATGGAGACCATTTGTCTCCCCCGAACTTATAAGGCGGAATTCCAGGTGGACAGAGGATGAAAGTCATTGGTATCACCGGCCCCACCGGGGCGGGGAAGACCACAGCCCTCCATGTTCTGCGGGAGCTTGGAGCTGAGGTCATTGACGCCGATGCCGTCTATCACGCTCTGCTTCGGGAGAACGGAGGGCTGAAGTCCGCCCTTGTATCTGCCTTTGGAGAAAGGATCCTGAACGGAGTGGGAGAGGTAGACCGCAAAGCCCTGGCGCGGGAGGCCTATCCGAACAGACTACCCGAGCTCAATGCGGTCACGCATCCCTTTGTGGTGGAGGAGGTCGACCGGCGGATCGCCGCCGCCCGGCAGGAGGGACGTTCGGTGGCCATCGACGCCATTGCCCTTATTGAAAGCGGTTTGGCACAGCGGTGCGATGCGGTCGTGGCCGTGCTGGCTCCGCGGGAGCTGCGGCTCCGGCGCATTATGGCCCGGGACGGCATTGACGAGGAGTATGCCCGCCGCAGGGTCCTGGCCCAGCAGGGAGATGATTTTTTTCGGGATAACAGCGATCATACACTGGAAAATGGAGTGAAGGATACAGAGGAGCGCTTTCGGGAAAGGGCTTTGGAGCTGTTCCGGGAGCTCCTGGCATGATCCGAACAGACCGTGTTAGAGGAGTGGAAATGTCCCTTCTGTTTGCGTGGTGGAAAAATTTTTTCCAGACCTGTAGAACATTGATTGATTTTATGGTATGCTATTGCTAATCACATTAAAGGAGGTTTTGCTAGTATGGAAGAAAAGGAAAAGTCGGCAGTCCAGCTTCGCCGGGAGGCGCTTCTGGACGATCGCAAGAACGGTTACGACCGCCTCACCATGGAGGACGAGGCCGCTATGAACTCTTATTGCGAGGACTACAAGCGGTTCCTGGACGCCGCCAAGACCGAACGGGAGGCCGTGGACGAGGCTGTTCGTCTGGCCCAGTCCCGGGGATTTGTGCCCTTTACCCGGGGCATGCTGATCAAGCCGGGTGATAAGCTTTACCGGGTGAACCGGGGGAAGTCGGTGATGCTGGCTGTGGTGGGCGACAAGTCTCTCAGTGAAGGGGTATCTATCGGTGCGGCGCACATTGATTCCCCCCGGCTGGATCTGAAGCCCAGCCCGCTTTATGAGGACAGTGAGCTGGCCTTTCTCAAAACCCACTACTATGGCGGTATCCGCAAGTACCAGTGGGTCACCATTCCTCTGGAGCTTCACGGTGTTATTGTGAAACGGGATGGGTCTACGGTGAAGGTGGCCATCGGCGCTGGCGCCGGGGATCCTGTTTTTACGGTGGACGACCTTTTGCCCCACCTGGCGGCGGAGCAGTCCAAGAAGCCCCTCAGCGAGGGCATTGCCGGCGAGCAGCTCAATCTGCTGGTAGGGTCCCGTCCCTTCAAGGAGGATGAGGGCTCTGAGCGGGTAAAGCTGGCCATCATGGATATTCTCAACCAGAAGTACGGCATTGTGGAGGCTGATTTCATCTCTGCCGAGCTGGAGGCTGTTCCCGCCTTTAAGGCTTCTGATGTTGGCTTTGACCGCTCCCTCATCGGCGCCTACGGCCAGGATGACCGGGTGTGCGGCTTTGCCTGTCTGGCCGCCCTGCTGGATACCGACCACCCCACTCACACTGCCGTGTGTATGCTGGCGGACAAAGAGGAGATCGGATCTACCGGTGTATCCGGCATGAAGTCGGCCGCCTTTGATACCTTTATGAGCGACCTGTGCGACGCCCAGCGGGTGCCCTTGAAGGCCTGCTACGAGCACTCCTTCTGCCTTTCGGCTGATGTATGCGCCGCCTTTGACCCCAACTTCCCGGAGGTCTTTGAGCGCCGTAATATCGCCATGATCAACCACGGTCTGGGCTTTTGCAAATACACTGGCTCCCGGGGGAAGGGCGGCGCCTCCGATGCCTCCGCCGAGGTGGTGGGCTATGTCCGCCGCACCATGGACGCCGCCGGAGTGATCTGGCAGATGAGTGAGCTGGGCAAGGTGGACGCTGGCGGCGGCGGTACCGTGGCCTGCTATATGGCGGAGCGGGATATTGACACCCTGGACGCCGGCGTGCCCGTTTTGTCTATGCACTCTCCCTTTGAGACGACCTCCAAGCTGGACTGTTATATGACCTATAAGGGCTTGCGGGCGATCTATCAGGGCAAATAAGAAAAAACTCCCGGCCTTTTCAGAAGGCTGGGAGTTTTTTTAAGGGTGTTGCCATAGGTCGAAATTTGTGATACAATAGCCGCAAAGTAACGGTTGCGTTTGAGCCGAGGCTTGTGTCCGGCGTGGACTTTGGCCATTCTGCCGGGACGTAAGAGCCTTGCTTGCAAAGGAGAGAGGGAGGAAAACCACTATGAGTGAACCAACCAACCAGTTTCGCACAGCGGCCTTTGGTGGCTTCCAAAAGCAGGATGTTCAGGAGTATCTGGAAAAGAGTGCCCGGGAACATGCTGAAAAGCTCAATGCTCTGCAGCGGGAGCTCTCTGATGAGCGGACCGCCCGGGCGGAAGACCAGGAGGCCTATGAGGGCTTGAAGCTGGCCGCCGATGCGGTGAAGGAGGAAAACGAGCGGATCCGTGCCGCCCTGGCCCAACGGGAGGATGAGCTGGCCCGCCTGAAGAGTAAATGTGAGACGTTGGAGTCACAGCTGGCCGGTGTCCAGGTGGAGCTGGAGCGGCTGGGCCCTGCGGCTGCCTCCTATGAGACCATCAAGAGCCGCACCGCCAGCATTGAGCTGGAGGCCCATGGCCGGGCCCAGGTTATTGAGGAGGAGGCCCGCGCCAAGGTCCAGAAGACCAGGGCCGAGCTGATGGAATGGTTCGATAAAATGCAGAACGCCTATATCCGCCTCCGGGCGGATATGGATGAGACGGTGGGACAGATGGTCCAGGAGCTTCAGCTGGCCGGTAGCCGTATTGAGAGCGTGGTGGATGGCTTTTCCGACTATGACGCCGCCCTTAACGCGCTGCGGAGCCAGGCCGCCGCTATGGAGCCCAGAATGCCCCAGCCCTTTCTTTCAGAGGAAGGGAAGCAGTGAGCGGAGCCCTTCTTTCCCTGAGAACAGAGGAGCTCGCGGGCTGGCTTCCCAGGCTTGTTGCGGGGGAGCGGCTCACACTTTCCGGGGTGGTCTATGCCGCTGGTGCTGAAGCGGCGGACTGGCTCTTAAAACAGAGGGAGGAAGGACAGGCACCGCCCTTTTCCGGGAGAGGCAGGGTCCTCTGTGCCGGATTACCCGCTTTCGATCCACGGAGAGAGCGTGCTGACCTTTGGGAATTTTCCAACTGGGAGGACTTGGAGCAATGCGTGCCTCCGCTTTTCAGTGAGGGGAGTGGAGCTTTTATCGGGCGGGGAAGCCCTTCTCCCGCAGTGATGGAGGTATTGTCTGAACGGCGGAGTGTCTGTTTTGCGCCTGTTGGGGGAAGCGCCGTTTTGAACGCAAAGGCAATTTGTTCCGTTGGAGCAGTGAGGGGGGAAGGGCTTCGGGAAGGGGCCCTGCTGCGGGTCGGGATTTTGGAGCTTCCTCTGGTGGTCACGGTGGATGCCGTGGGAAGCTGCCTCTACCAACGGGGCCCGGAAAAATATCGCAGAAAGCCCAATATTGTTCGGTGGTAAAAAAGCACCCCATTCTGGATAGAATGGGGTGCTTTTTTGTTTGAAGGTCACTCTTTTTTTGCCGCTGCGGCGGCCAGCTCCTCCTTCAGAGAGGGGAGAGAATCGAAGTATTTTGCTTTGCTCTCTATGTACATCCGCTCAAAGTCGGGGTTGTGGCCGTGATGAAGCTGGTGGGTATAGGCATGGGTATCCACATGGACCAGGTCGTCCTGGGGGGCGGTCTGCCGCAGAACGATAAGGGCAATGTTGGAGCAGTGGTCTGAAATACGTTCCAGCTGAACCAGCAATTCCACAAATTGAGCGCCCTGCTCCATGGAGCAGCCGCCCCGTTTAAGGCGTTCGATATGGCGGACCTCCAGAGCATCCCGCATCAGGTCCACCACCTCTTCCACTGGCTCCACCCGAAGGGCCTGCTCGTAAGAAAGGGAGCGGTAGCAGGCAAGGGCGGTGTCAATGGCTTCATCCACCGCGTCAGTGATGGCGTTCATTTCCACCTTGGCAGAATCTGTAAAGGAAAGGCCCTTTTCGCTGAGGACGGCGGCGGTCTCCATGATATTCACCGAGTAGTCCCCGATCCTCTCAAAGTCAGAGAGCGCATGGAGCAGGGCGGAGATCTGAATATTTTCCTGGGCGGTAGGAGCCCGGCTGGTGAGTTTTACCAGATAGTTGTCCAGTGCGTTTTCCAGCTTGTCCAGGGCGGCCTCGGTCTCGTTGATTCGTTCTGCCGCCTTGGTGTCGTAGGCATCCAGCTGACGAATGGCGGCACGGTAATTTTGCTGGGCGTAAGTTCCCATCAGAAGCACAGCCTCGTGGGCACGCTCCAGGGCCACCGAAGGAGAGGAAAGAAAACGCTCGTCAAGCATGGCGGAAGAATCGGGAAGCTCGGCCTCGCCCGGAACCAGATATTCCGCCATTCGGACCAGAAGCTTCCGAAAGGGAAGGAGCAGAGCGGTACAGGCCAGATTGAAGACCAGGTGGAAATTGGCCACGCTGCCCATGTCCATGGTGCTGTGCCAGAAAGCAAAATGAAATATGGAGTTGCCGACGTAAAAAACCACCAGGAAGAACAGGGAACCGATCAGATTGAAAAAAAGATGGATCAAGGCGGTGCGCTTGGCGTTTTTGGATGCGCCCGCGCTGGAGATGAGGGCGGTGAGGGTGGTGCCCACATTTTGGCCCAGGATCAGGGGGATGGCGGTGTTGAATTTTACCACCCCCGTGGTGGACAGGGCTTGAAGGATTCCGGTAAAAGCGGTGGAGCTTTGGAGCAGGGCGGTAATAGCGGCGCCTGCCAGCATGCCCAGAATGGGATTGGAAAAGGCGGTGAATAAGCTTTGCAGCCAAGGTTCGTTCTGAAGAGGGGCGACCGATTCAGTCATGGTGTTCATGCCAATAAAAAGCATTCCCATACCAATGAGGATCTGTCCGATGTTTCGCTTGTTTCCTCCTGTAATGAACATATATAGGACAATGCCCGCAACAGCCATCATTGGGCCCAGGACCGAGGGCTGAAGAAGGGTCAGGATCAGATTGCCGCTGCCCGAAATGCTGGAAAGACGAAGGATCTGTGCCGTAATAGTGGTTCCGATGTTGGCGCCCATAATAATGCCGACGGTCTGCTCCAGCCTCATGACCCCGGCATTGACAAAACCGACGCACATGACGGTGGTGGTAGCTGAGGAGTGGATCACGGCGGTGACCAAGGCTCCCATTAAAATGCCCTTGAATACGTTGTTGGACAGTTTTTCCAGGACTTGCTCCAACCGGCCGCCTGAAAAACGGGTGAGACCATCTGTCATGGTGGACATACCGAAAAGAAACAGGGCAATGGCGCCCAGCATGGAAACCACAAGCTGCAGGTCCAAGAAGATACCTCCATTTCATCCATTGACTTTTTCCAAACAATGGCTTTGCGAAATATAAATCAAACTAAGGTCATTATAACGCATTTTTTGGGGAAGGTAAATAGAAAGAATAGAAGGAAGGGGAAAATAAGCGATTTTGACAAAATAGCCTGAGAATTTTGGGGCAAAATCGGTGTAAAAGAGGATGAAAAATGGGCGAACGGTATGCGAAACCCGCTATAGAGAAACCCTTGGGCCAATAGATCAAATGGAGAGCTCCAGCAGATCAAGGCTACCCTGGGCGCCGGGGACATCTCCGCGCTTGGTGAAGCCATATTTTTTGTAGAACTGCTGGGCAGGCGTATTCTTGGGGGAACAGCGCAGCCGCAGGGCAGTTCTTCCCATACCCCGATAGACAGAGACAGCCTGTCCCAGAAGCTGGATGCCGATCCCCTTTCGCCGAAGGTCCTTACGAATCCATAATAGGGGGACCTGTCCCACACCCGCCTGGGCGCCGGACAGGGTGGCAAGCTGGAGGAGTCCCACAGGCTCCGTGCCTAAAAGAGCGAGCTGAACAGCCCGGGGATCCCAGATAGATTGCTCCCGGGCCTCTTGAAGGTAGCCGGGACCGTCGAAGTCCAACAGGTCCGGGTGGACGGCCAGCCAAGCGTCCTGCCGGGCAGTGCGGTAGAAATCTTCCTCCTGAGACCAGCGGATGGGACGGAAATGAACAAGGGGGATCTCTGGCCGGGAAGGAACATTGAGCGAGGGGGGGAGGTGGGAAGCGTCATTTTCAAAAAGAATACGGAAGCTCTCGCCCCTCACCTCATAGCAGGAGACGGCGGTGTTTTTGGAGAAGACGGGGGGATGGTCATGGGGCGGCAGCCCTCGCAGGGCGGCCTGAAGGGAGAAGATGGCAGTGCCGTGGGAGAAGACAGCTACAGCTTCGCGGGGGTGGCGCTGAGCAATAGTGAAAAAGGCTTTCAGCATTCGGTCGCAGGCCTGGCGGTAGCTCTCTCCCTCCGGGGGGAGCCATTGGGGGGAACGGGCCCGGAAGAGCTGGTAAAGAGCGGCATGGGAGAACTCCATTTCCCCGATGGGATAGTCCTCGTAAATGCCCATGTGCAGCTCCCGGAGACCGGGATTGGTCAAAACGGGAAGTGCCCTGGGACCTGCGACGGCCTGCGCGGTGGTCATGGCCCGGCGGAGATCACTGGAATAGACTGCCCCAATTTCTTCATTTTGAAAACGGTTTTCCAAAGCCTTGACCTGTTCCAACCCCCGGCGGGTCAAGGGACTGTCATACCAGCCGTGGACCCGCCGGTATAGGTTGCCTTCGGCCTCGGCATGGCGGATCAGATAAATTTTTCCCATTTTCACAGCTCTCCTTTTTGGTAAGTTCCCCGGTGCTACATGTAAGAAGATTATAGAATAAGCAGAAATTTTTTGCAACGATTTTCCTGTTTGATCAGGCCATAATAGAGGATGGGAGTCAAGGCTTCCAAAAAATTTTGAGAGGTGGGAGAGCACGTGAAGGATCAGGATTTTCTCTATGGTATGGCCATGGGCGCAGTGGTAGGGACCGTGGTCGGCGCTACCATGATGCCCCGGCGGAAAAGCCAAGTCAAGCGGGCGGCTGACAAAGCAATGAAAACAGTGGGCGAAGTGATGGAGAATCTTTCGGAAGAGATGGGGCTCCGCTAACGTAAGACAGAAGGTTGCCAATGCTGTATTCTTTTCCCGGTGATGATTTTCTTTCGGCGGCGCATACTACCCTTCGGATGGAGATTCCGAAAGTTCTTGCGTTTAGGAGGAGACGGAATGAAGGGAAAAATCAGCTTGCTGTTCCTGACCTTGGCCCTGGCCGGAAGCCTGTGTGCCTGTGGACAGGGGACGGGGGAAGTCAACCCCACTCCTACCGCGCCACAAGTGGCGCCCGATCCTACCATGACCCCGGAGAACCGCTCTGGGATCGTGGGCCGTGGCTATGACGGTACGTGGGATGACGGCACGTGGGATGACGGTATGTGGGGCATGGATGACGCTGCCCGGGACGCCGCCGACGACATGGGCCGGCTGGGCCGTGACGTGGGCGACATGGCCCGGGGAGCTGTCAATGACGTAAATCGCGGTATCAATGATATTGCCCGAGGCATGGAGCGGGAAACCCGAACCAACGCATGGTAAGGGAAACGGAGAGCGGCCGATTTTTCGGCCGCTCTCTTCTATTCGCATCCCAAAAGGATCCGTATTCAGCCCGAAGTATTGCGAGGGATGAAAAACAGGAGAAGTGAAACGGAGTGGGTATCAGGACAAGGGAGAGAGTCATAGGATGGGGGAGACTACGTAATAAGGGAGGTCCTTCCCATGCTGTCGGCTTGGCTCATCCTGATCCTCCACACCTTTTTCTTTCCCCTTCGGCTGTCTGGAAGCTCCGGCTCTTTTCCGCGGACATTAAAGCCGGAAGAGGAGCAAGCTTATTTGGAACGGTATGCCGCTGGAGATGAGGCGGCCCGGGAGGCACTCATCATCCATAATCTGCGGCTGGTGGCGCATATTGTGAAAAAATACTATGCCGCCGCAAGCGACCAGGACGATCTGATCTCCATCGGCACCATTGGGCTTATCAAGGGAATATCTACCTTCAAGCCGGATAAGGGGGTACGTCTAGCCACTTATGCCTCCCGGTGCATCGAAAATGAGATCCTGATGCACTTCCGGGCTCAGCGGAAAACGGCGGGAGAGGTATCTCTCTCCGATACCTTGGATGCGGAGGACGAGGGGGGCTCCCTTTCCTTGATGGATGTGCTGCGGGTAGACGACACTATGCTGGAGGAGCTATCTGTGAAGGACGCGGGCCAGGAGGTGCGTCAAGCGGTGGCCCGGTGTCTGGATGACCGGGAAAGTATGGTGGTGACGCTTCGCTACGGTCTGACGGGGAAAACGCCATTAACGCAGAGGGAGATCGCGCAGCAGTGCGGGATCAGCCGCAGCTATGTGTCCAGGATCGAAAAGAAGGCCCTGGAGAAGCTGAGGGAGGAGCTGGAGCGAGTGCTCTGAGGAGCAGGGGCGGTCTGATTTCAGATGCCTACATTACCACTGCTGACGCCCAGTTCGCTTTTTTCAGTGGGAAGCCATTGGATGACCCGCTTGATATAGGTGTCCCAGAAATCCCACTCATGGGCGCCGGGTCCTATTTCAAAGGTCACGTCAGCGCCTTGCAGCTTCAAAAAATCCGCCATATCCCGGTTGGATTCCAGAAGGCCGTCCTTGTCGCCGCAGGCCATGTAGATCTTGGGCAGGGGCTTTTCGGATTTTTTGCGCTGCTCCACCAGGAATTTTGGATTCTTGTCGCTTTCCAGAAGCTGAGACAAATCGCCCAGGCGGGACTGGATAAAGGTACGCGTGCTAAAGAAAATACCCTCCTCATTGGAACGGGTGGCCATCTCCTCCAGGTGGAACGCCCCGGACAGGGCGGCAATGCAGCCGAAGGTATCGGCATATTTCAGCCCGTTGCGCATGGCGCCGTAACCGCCCATGGAAAGACCGGCGATGAAGGTATCCTCCCGCTTGTGGGAGAGAGGGAACATCCGTCGGGTAAGCTCCACCAGTTCCTTGCCCACGAATTCCCCGTAGAAGTCATGGCTGTCGGGCTGGTCCACATAGAAGGCGTTTTCACCGGAAGGCATGACCACGGCCAAATCGTACTCCTCGGCAAAACGCTGGATCCGGGTGCCGGAGACCCAGTCGATATAGTTCCCCAAAATGCCGTGAAGAAGATAGAGGGTCTTATAGGGTTTTTCTTCCCGTTTGACTTGGCCTGGAAAGGGCAATTTGTCCACAGGAAGGATCACATGAATGGGGACGGTACGCATCAGAGAGCTGGAAAACAAATTGACCTGAATAAGAGCCATAAAATGACCTCCTTGTATTGTAATGAGCTTATTATAGGAGAAAGAGGAGAGGAAGACAAGAAATAAAGAGGAAGAAAAATTTCAAAATGTGGATGAAGAAGAGCCTTATGTAAAATATTGGCTTTTTGTTTCGCGTATTTTGGAAAATCAACACCAAATGTAAAAATTCAGAACGCCTTGTTCTCCAAGGCGTTCTGAATATAACAAACCCCGCTTTTCGAACAATTTTATCGAAAAGCGGGGTTCATTCATTCTGGCGCAGTGGGAGGGATTCGAACCCTCGAGCCGTTTTAGCGGCTACACGATTTCCAATCGTGCTCGTTATGACCACTTCGATACCACTGCATGTCATAAAGCCAAACCTATTTTGTTTCAAAAGTCGAACATGAATATTATAGCAGGTTTTTTTTATTCGTCAAGCCCTAATTTTCAAATGTTGACAACAAAAAAGGGACGGAGAAAACCGTCCCGAAAACGCATCCATGGATGCGGGGCTTGTGGTCTGTACCCCCGTGGGAGGCGGCTGCCCGACCCACGGGGGACAGCGGTGGTACAGAGAAGAGAGAAAAGAGAGGAGGTTTGGTGCATATCTGGCCTGTCGTCCTGACAAGTGTAGAATACCATACTGGGGGAAAAAGTGATGGACGAATTTAGAACTTCCCGTGAACAATTTATGAATGTGATTTTTCGACGGAAGAAAGTCTGCAAATCCCCTAATTCTCTATGTCACGGATCTGATAGAGCGAGGACAGGACGACCCAGTTTTGCGGGAACTCCCGCATCAGATTCCAGTACCCCGCTCCGATGAGGCCATACTCCGGGATGAGAGCCAGCTTGGCGCGGATGCTGCGGGCGTCCTCAAACCAAACCTCGTGGTTTTGGCCGCTTTCATCCGTATATTGAAACCAGGGAGACTGGGCCTTGTTATCATATTGAATGGCTACACCGTACCGCCGGGCCAAGGCTACCGCCTGCTGGCTGGAGATGGAGGTGGCCCTGGTCTCGCCCTGAACAAACGGAAGGGGCCAGTCATAGCCGTAGTTGGGGACCCCGAGCCAGATTTTTCGGGCGGGAATCTCAGTAAGGGCATACTCTACCACCTGACGCACATTGGGAAGGGGAGCCACCGCCATAGGAGGACCATAAGTATAGCCCCATTCATAGGTCATAAGAAGCACCTGGTTTACGGCGGCGCCGATGGCGGAAAAATTGTGCCCCTCATAGAGCTCACCCTTTTGGGTGGCCGAGGTTTTGGGCGCCAGGGCGGCGATCACAGGAAACCCCATAGGGTTGAAGGTATTGGTCAGACGGTGGAGAAAAGCGGCGTAAGCCTCAGCGTCCTGAGAAAAAACATACTCAAAGTCTACGTCCAGCCCCCGATAGCCTTTCTGAAGCAGGGTGGTGGTCAGATTGTCGATCAGAACATTTTGAAGCTGTAAATCGTTGAGAAGAAGATGGGACAGCTCATTGGAAAATCCGCCTTCCGGGGTAAGGGTGGAAAGGTGCATCAGGGGGGCGGTCCCCATGGAGAGCGCGGCTGAGATGAGTCGGGCATCGGAAAGCTCGACCAAAGCCCCGGAGGAGGTAAAGCCGTAGGTGAATGGGGTCAGGTAAGAGAGGAAGGGAAGGGTGGAGAAGAGAAGATCATCACTGATGTTTGCGTAGGCATAGGCGTTGACCAGAATGGAAGGACCGGGACGTTGGCGGTAGGAGATGACCAGAGTCTCTCCCAACCAGATCTGGTCCCGGCCGCCTAAAATGGGATTGTTTTGGTAGAGTGCCCGAAGGGAGACGCCGTATTGGCGGGCGATGGAGGACAAGGTGTCTCCAGGCTGTACCACATGTGTCACTTGGGGAAAACGAATGACCAGCGCTTGCCCGGAAACCAGCTGATTCGGAGCTTCAAGGCCGTTGTCCAGAGCGATCTGCGACATGGGGACGTCGTATTCCATAGAGAGGGAGAACAGAGTGTCGCCCGGTTTGACTACATGGATCTCCATATCCTTATACCAAGGTGACGAAGTCGGAATTGGCCCAGCCTACGATACCCCGGTAGCGGACCACATACCAGTCCCGGTATTGATTGATCACGGTAAGCGGGGCGCCGTCCGGGGCACGGGTCACCACGTAAGAGTCGGTGCTGGGTTTGTCACGAATATTTAGATTTCCCCAGTCCACATCCACCACGGCGCTTTTGTAGGCCCGGGGAGTGAGGAAGGGGAGGCCAAAGAATTCTGTAAGGGTAAGGGCAATGACCCGGGCGGAGGATTCCAGATTATTCTTGATCCATGTGGCGTCATCCTCGTTGTCGTGATAGCCCAGTTCCAGGAATACAGAAGGGGCCCGGGGCTGGCGGACCTCTCCGATGGTGGTGGACGGTTCCGCCCGAACATTGTTGGGAAGGGGATAGATCTCTTTGAAATTGTCGGCCATAAGATGGGCTGCCCGCTGCCCCTGACTGCTTCCGGGGTAATAGAAAACGATAATGCCCCGCCGTTGACCGTAAAGTCCTTCGGGAGCGGCATTGGAATGGAGCGCCAGGTGCAGGTCATACGTTCCGGCGTTGGAGGCTCGGATGGAGGAAGCGGCGGTCATTTGGGGGGTGTTGCGGGAGAAACGGATGCCCGAGGCAGTGAGATAGGGCTCCAGCGCATCGGCCAGACGGTTCATCCATTCCTCTTCCGTGCCGCCGGTAACATAGAAATTATTCTCCTGAGTGGAGGGAGAAAGGTAGATATTGGGCATGAAAAAAACCTCCTTTTGCTCATTCTATGCCACTTTGGAGGGAAGGGTGTCATTTGCCGGAATAGAACTGGAGTGGACGGCATAGTTTGAAAAAAGGAGGGGATACCATGAGGATCCGTATGGGAGAATTGCGGTGCAAGGAGGTCATCAACATTGCTGACGGCAGCCGGTACGGCTATGTGGAGGATGCGGAGATAGACCTGGAGACCGGGCAGATCCAGGCTCTGGTGATCCCTGGGCGGTGCAGGCTTTTCGGATTGCTGGGCCGGGAGCCGGAGCAGATCTTTCCCTGGTCGGCGGTGCGGCAATTTGGGGAAGATATTATTTTGGTGGAAAGTGGCCCCGGGCCTATACCGGGGCCCAGGCACAGGCGGCAATAAAGGAAAAGGCATAAAAAAGGGCGAGGCTTTTTAGCCTCGCCCTTTTTTATCTTTGAAAAAATCAGCCGAAGTAACGCTCCAGCAGGCCCTTCAGGGCCTTACCGTGACGGGCCTCGTCCCGGGCCATCTCGTGGACGGTATCGTGGATGGCGTCCAGGCCGTTCTTCTTGGCGCAGGAGGCCAGGTCAAACTTACCCTGGGTGGCGCCGAACTCGCAGTCCACACGCCAGGCCAGATTCTTCTTGGTGGAGGCGGTCATGGAGGGCTCCAGGTCGGTGCCCAGCAGCTCGGCGAACTTGGCGGCGTGCTCGGCCTCCTCGTAAGCGGCCTTCTCCCAATACAGGCCAATCTCGGGATAGCCCTCGCGGTGAGCGATCCGGGCCATGCAGAGGTACATGCCGACCTCGGAGCACTCGCCCTGGAAGTTGGCCATGAGCTGCTCAAAGATGTACTTCTTGTCCTCAGCGCTGATGTCGGGATTTTCCTTCACGGTCTTGGCATAGATGCCAAACTCGTGCTCGGCGGCCAACTTGGCGTCGCCCTTCATTTCGTTGAACTTATCAGCGCCAACGCCACAAACCGGGCACTTCTCGGGAGCGGTCTCGCCCTCCCAAACATAGCCGCAAACAGAACAGACCCACTTTTTCATTTTGAGTGACCTCCTAAAAAGTTTTGAAATTTATTCCTGATAAACAGGAATGATTCCTGCTTATGTTCTTAAGATACCATGTCCGCACGCAGATGTCAAGAGGAATTTTTTATTGAATATGCGGATGATTGTTGATATGCTCCTCGCAATAACAGTAATAGCCGTTACACTTGGAGCAGTAGCGAAACTCCATGTCGGGATAGTCGGTATCGGTCTTGCCGCAGACAGCGCATTTGTGAATGTAGCCCTTCTCCTGGTAGGCTGATTTGGTGGCCTTTTTGAAGTTTACGGTCTGTTTGGAATGACGGTGCTGATAGCGCTGCCTCTGGTCGGTAAAGACGTTCGTGAACTCGATCCAGAAAAAGATGAAAAAGTTGAGGATAGCGACCAAAGGGAGGAGCGCGCCAAAAACATTGCCGCCGATCAGATGCCGGATGATCTGCCAGGCGAAGAAGGCGGCATCGATCCAGGCAAGCCACTTTATCTTCATAGGCAGAATGAACATAAACAGGACCTGCATATCGGGGAACAGGACAGCGAACGCAAAGAACATGGACAAATTTACATAGTGGATCGAAGAGAAGCCAACAATGAAGCCGAAAATAATATTGAGGATCACGCCGGAGAAAAAGAAGCAGTTAAACCTGGTGGTGCCCCACTCCCGCTCCAGTGTGCTGCCGATCCAGTAGTAGAAATAAGCGGAAACGACCGTCATGAAAAAAGAGGTGCCGGGAATATAGAAATTGCCGATGCCAAAGTCTCCTGTTACAGGAACAAAAATAAAGGTGATCAATCGCCAAATCTCACCCTGAAAAATGGAAGGCCTGAAAAAGGATAAGGCGTAGGACAGGGAGAAGGAACTGAAATTGTCAATCAATCCAATAGCCACTTGGCCAATGGCAATGTACATCATCAGGTTTGGTATTCCAAACCGAGGATGCTCAATGCAAAACCGATCGATCTTATTTTCTAACCAGCGCATGACAAAGACCTCCTTGAAAAAGCTTATTGATTAGATTGTACCCGCTTTTTGGTCAAAAGTAAAGAAAAGAAACCATGAACATTTTGCGGGATCTGTTTGGCGTTTCAAATAATCTGTAAAAAGGGGAGGAAAACAGTTGACAAATGGAACAGGGAGGAATATACTTTTTTCACAACTCAATAGCGCCTTATCAAGAGTGGTGGAGGGAACGGCCCGATGAAGCCCGGCAACCTGCGGAAGCAAGGTGCCAAATCCGGCGAGATAATCGAAAGATGAGGACAGGAGAACCCCTGTGCTCTGTCGATTATGACAGGGCGCATTTGTTTTGAAAACAAAGGAAGGGGAGCAAAAAATTTATGGCACACAGACTTTTTACATCGGAATCGGTGACCGAGGGACATCCTGATAAGATCTGCGACCAGATCTCTGATGCGGTGCTGGATGCGATCCTGGCGAAAGACCCCAACGCCCGGGTGGCCTGTGAAACCACCGTGACCACCGGGCTGATCCATGTGATGGGGGAGATCACTACCTCCTGTTACGTAGACATTCCAACCATTGCCCGTGGAGTGGTGCGGGATATTGGCTATGACCGGGCCAAGTTTGGCTTTGACTGCGACACCTGTGCCGTCATTACCTCCATTGACGAGCAGTCCCCCGACATTGCTCTTGGGGTGGATAGATCCTATGAGGCCAAGGAGGGGGGCGAACTGGAAAACGGCGCGGGAGACCAGGGCATGATGTTCGGCTACGCCTGTGACGAGACACCTGAGCTTATGCCCCTGGCCCTTGCGCTGTCTCACAAGCTGTGCCGGCGGCTCACCCAGGTTCGCAAGGAGGGGCTGGTGGACTATCTGCGGCCTGACGGCAAGAGCCAGGTCACGGTGGAGTATGACGAGGCCGGTAAGCCGGTGCGGGTGGACACGGTGGTCCTCTCCACCCAGCACGGTCCTGATGTGGATTTGGAGCGGATCCGCCGGGACATGGTGGAACTGGTTATCAAGCCCACCATTCCAGCAGAGTTGCTGGACGAAAACGTGAAGATCTATGTGAACCCCACCGGCCGGTTTGTGGTAGGCGGCCCTCAAGGGGATTCCGGCCTTACGGGACGGAAGATCATCGTGGATACATACGGCGGCAGCGCTCCCCATGGCGGCGGCTGTTTCTCGGGAAAAGACCCCACCAAGGTGGACCGCAGCGCGGCTTACATGGCCCGGTATGTAGCCAAGAATATCGTGGCGGCGGGGCTGGCGAAAAAGTGCCAGATTGAGCTGGCCTACGCCATCGGGGTGGCCCGCCCCGTGAGCGTGCTCATTGATACCTTCGGAACGGGCACGGCCTCTGACGAGGAGATCTCTGCCGCGGTGGAGAAGGTCTTTGACCTACGGCCCACCGCCATTATCCGAGCGCTGGATCTCCGCCGCCCCATCTACCGGCAGACAGCGGCCTACGGTCATTTTGGCCGCACAGATGTGGAGCTGCCCTGGGAAAAAATCGACAAGGTAACTGCCTTGCGGGAGGCTCTGTAACAAGGAATGAAAAATGCCGGCATCCAAGGGATGCCGGCATTTTATCATGTCAGGGGTACGCTGGCCGCCACAGCGGCGGGGGAGGGGAGCAGGGCCAGCGAACCCTCCTTCATCTTGAGCTCAAGAACGCTGCCTGGGGGGAGGGCGCCGCCAAGCAGAAGCTCGGCGGTGGGGTCCTCCACCTGGGAACGAAGGACACGGCGGAGCGGCCTGGCACCATAATCGGGATCAAAGCCCTTTTGGATCAGATGCTCCAAAACCTTCTGGCTGTACCGCAGCGTTACGCCCAGGCTCTCCAAGCGTTGAGAGAGCTGATCCAGCATGGTTTGGGCAATATGCTTCAGCTCTGAGGAGCCGAGCTGGTCAAAAACAACGATCTTGTCCAAGCGGTTGAGAAATTCCGGCTTAAAGGTTCGTTTGACTTCGTCCATTACAGCGCGCTCCACCTCATCTTGCGGACGAAGGCCGTCAGGGGAATCGGAAAGAGAAAAGCCCAGGCGGGTTTTTGCGGTGATCTTTCGGGCACCCACGTTGGATGTGAGGATAAGGACGCAGTTGCGGAAATCGGCCCGGCGGCCTTGGGCGTCGGTGACCTGTCCGTCCTCCAGGGCTTGAAGAAGAATACTCCATACATCCTCGTGCGCCTTTTCAATTTCGTCAAACAGGACCACGGACCAGGGCTTCCGCCGCACGGCCTCGGTGAGCTGCCCGCCTTCGTCGTGGCCTACGTAGCCGGGCGGGGACCCAAGCAGACGGGAGACCGTGTGCTGTTCCATATATTCCGACATATCAAAACGGATCAAGGCTTTTTCGGTGCCAAACAGGGCGTGGGCCAGGGCTTTGCACAGCTCGGTCTTTCCCACCCCGGTGGGCCCCAGGAAGAGGAAAGAGCCCACGGGGCGTCCCGGCTCCTTCAGGCCGGTGCGGCTGCGGCGAATGGCGCGCGCAATGGCTGTTACAGCCTTTTCCTGCCCAGCCACCCGGCGGTGCAGGGTTTCTTCCAGGTGAAGAAGCTTGTCGCTTTCACTTCGGGTGAGTGCGGTCAGGGGAATGCCTGTCCAGCCTGCGACCACCTGAGCGATCTCCTCTTCTGTGACCAGGGGGGAAGGCTTCCCGGACAGACGGGTTCGGCTGGCCGCCTCATCCATCAGGTCCACCGCCTTATCGGGAAGCCACCGATCGGGGAGATAGCGCTGAGAAAGTGTGACGGCAGCGGTCACGGCGCCGGGGGAGATGGTAAGCCTGTGGTGGTGCTCATATCTGGGAAGAAGGCCTCGAAGGATGGCCTCCGCTTCCTGGGTGGAGGGCTCCTCCACGATCACCGGCTGAAAGCGCCGTTCTAAGGCGGCGTCCTTTTCGATATATTTTCGGTATTCTTCTGTGGTAGTGGCTCCAATGACCTGAAGGTCCCCCCGGCCAAGAGCGGGCTTCAGAATGTTGGCGGCGTCAATGGCTCCTTCGGCGGAACCGGCTCCCACAATGGTATGAAGCTCGTCCAGAAAAAGGATCACATCCCCGGCCCGGCGGACCTCATTCAGAATATTTTTTACCCGCTCCTCAAATTCGCCCCGGTATTTGGTTCCGGCGATCATGGAGGAGAGGTCCAGCGCGACCAGACGCTTTCGGGCCAGGTCGTCGGGCACCTTTCCCTGTACGATAGCGATGGCTAAAGCCTCGGCAACCGCGGTTTTTCCAACTCCCGGCTCGCCAATAAGGGCCGGGTTGTTTTTTCGGCGGCGGGCCAAAATTTCAATGACACGCTTGACCTCCTTTGCCCGGCCGATGACCGGGTCAAGGACCTCGCTGGCGGCCAGGGCGGTCAGGTCCCGGGAAAACTGGTCCAGCAGCCGTGTAGAGCTGGCTGGGTGCTCCTCCCGCTCCGGCCGGCGGCGGTCAAGGGGGCGGGCATCAGGAAGTCCAAAGGAGGCGGTCACGATCCCCAAAAGCCACCGGGGGTCCTTCCCCGCGGAGGAGATCAGGCTGCGGGCTGAGCTATCGGTGAGCTGGAGAAGCCCTGAAAGGAGGTGGCCGGTGTGGAGCTTGGAGGATTTGACCCGTTTTGCCTCAGTCATGGCCAGGGCCAGACATTCTCTGCACCGGGGAGTCAGACCCTGGGTGGGAAGTCCTCCGCCCACCCCCAGGCCGGTAAGGCTTACCAGAGCCTCCCGAAGGACTTCTACAGTAAGGCCGGCGGAGGTCAGACAACGTGCCCCCGGGCCTCGCCCCTCCCGGGCGATCCCCAGAAGAAGGTGCTCGGTTCCCACATAACTGTGGCCAAGCTGGTTTGCGCTGTCCTGCGCCAGACGTAAAGCGGTTTCTACCCCGGAAGTAAACTCGATGGCACGCATAGAAGTCCCCCTGATGATGAAAATGGTTAGCGTAAGACGACCGGGGGAGAGGCAAAGCTCTTCTCGCCCTGTGGTTTCCGTATAAAAATTATTTCCGATTTTCCGAATTTTAGCATTGTATTTTTAAAATTGTATGCTATAATGAAAATACATCAAAGAAGGAACGGGAGGTGTAACCAATGGCCTATGTGATTAGCGACGCTTGCGTCAGCTGCGGCGCCTGCGCTGCCGCTTGCCCCGTGTCCGCCATCTCTGAGGGCGACGGCAAGTACGTCATCGATCCCAACGTCTGCATTGACTGCGGGAGCTGCGCCGATACCTGCCCTGTGGGGGCTCCCGCCCAGGGCTAATGCCTCACAGCAGAATAACGCCGCTGTCATTACGACAGCGGCGTTATTTTATGCTTCGTTTCGGCGGAACAGGACGAGGGTTATGGTTGAGATCATGGGAGATCCATCTTTTTTGGTCCTGGAGGAATGGGCTTTTCCCCGGTGAGACGATTTTGGACCCGGGCCGATGCAATGGCGGTCTTTCCGTACTTATCCCGAATACTGTCCATGGCGCGTTCCAGCTTTTCCACCTTCTGTCGCCGGGGGGAGGCGTCGGGAGAGAAAAGATCCAGCTGTTCTCCCGCCTGGTCGGCGGGAAGAAGGTTCTGGGCGGTGACGGTCAAAGCACGGACAGGCGCGCCAATGCTCCAGGAGGAGGAAAGAAGCTCCATAGCAGCTTGGCTGAGTTCCCGGGAGAGGTAGGTGGGGGAGGGAAGCTGTTTTTGCCGGGATATATCCTTAAAGGCTGGGTCACGGATTGTGATATTGACCGTGGAACATTTCAGCTCCAGATGCCGGAGCCGGGCGGCCACTTCATCGGAGAGCATGGTTACACCGGCTCGAAGCTCCTCCCAGCCCTGCAGGTTGCGGGGAAAGGTAAGGCCGTTTCCCACGGATTTTGGGCCGGGCATTTGGGAGGAGGGGATCACCGGGGCATGTTCGGCACCGGTGGCGTATTCGTAAAGAATGCTTCCCTGCTTTCCGAGAAGGGCGGCGATCGCCTTGGGGTCTGAACGGGCCAGGTCCCCGATGGTTTTTACACCAATGTCCCCCAGAGTCTTGGCTGCCGAGCGTCCCACGAAAAGCAGATCACTGATGGGGAGGGGCCAAAGAAGCTTCTGAAAGTTTTCCCGGGTGATCAGGGTGGTGGCGTCCGGCTTTTTATAGTCGCTGCCCATTTTGGAAAAGGTTTTGTTGAAGGAGACCCCCACTGAGATGGTGAGGCCCAGTTCCTCCCTGACCCGATGACGGATATGGTCGGCCAACGCTTTTTCGTCTCCGCCGAATAAATGGAGGGAGCCGGTCATATCCAGCCAGCTCTCATCCACGGAGAAGGGCTCCACCAGGTCGGTATATTGCCCATAGATGGCGTTGACCAGCTTGGAGTAGTGGTGGTACTTGTCGTGGTGGGCAGGGAGGAGGATGAGCTCGGGGCATTTCTTCCGGGCCTGCCAGACCGTCTCGGCTGTCTGGATCTTATAGCGCTTTGCAGCCTCGTTTTTGGCCAGAATGATCCCGTGGCGGCTGTTGGGGTCGCCGCAGACGGCCACCGGCCGTTCCCGCAGCGCGGGATATTCAAGAAGCTCCACCGAGGCGTAAAAGCTGTTCAGGTCGCAATGCAGAATGACCCGGTCGGTTGTAGCTCCTCCCATGTCCAACACCCCCTTTGCTCCATAGTAGCACATCCGTTCGAAAAAGGCAACCCCCACATTTTACTGTGGGGGTTTTGAGATGAGGGTCAACTCAGATGACTTTAGCCAGCACCAGTCCCAGGAAAACAGCGGTGGCGGCCAGGAAGACAGCGACCAGGCTGATAGCCAGGGTATTGGCTTTCTTGCCTGTGCCGGAGGAGTTGGACTCAGGTACCAGGTGAGCCTTGCGAAGGGCTACCACCACAGGCTTATAAAGCAGCATGGTGAGAGAACCGTTCATCAGGGCTTTGGTCAGGTTGAAGGGGAGAAACACGGGAAGGAGCATGTCGGCGATGGCGGCTCTGGGCATTCCCTGATAGATGGGGGTGACCAGATAGTTCCAAAGCATCATGCTCCCGGTCATGAACACGCCGCCGATGACCAGTCCCAGCGCTGCCCACTGAAAGGAGCGATTTTTCTTGTAGAGGTAGGCGGCGGGGCAGAGGAAGGTGCAGGTGGAGATGATGTTCATGAGAAGGCCCCAGGGACCGGTGCTGGAAACCGTGATCATCTCAATGACAGAGACGATGGTGGAGACCGCCAGCACATTGAGGGGGCCAAAGAGGAAGCCGCCGATGGCGATGATCACATCCTTTAGGTCGAACTTGAGAAATCCACCTACTGCCATGAAAGAAAAGATGGTTTTGGAGGCGTACATGACAGCGTAGGCCACGGCACAGAGCATAGCGGTACAGACCAGGGTACGGGTATCGATGGCGGACTTGGAACGGTTGGTGACGTTTGCGGACAGCTTGGACATAATAAAACACTCCTTTTTTAGTAAATAACACCCGAAAGACCATGCCTTCGGGTGCAAACAAAAAGGAGCGTGCGTTTACACATCTTCTTCCATCCAGACTTCGTATCCGAGGATACGTCACTGTCGGTCCCGGAGTTTCACCGGGTCAGTGGCTGTTCTGCCAGTTGCGGACTTTACCGCCGATCGGGATTTTCACCCTGCCCTGAAGACAATCGATTCAGTTGTTTCATCTCATATTATAATCCCCGCCGGGAAAAAAGCAAGCCTTTTTTAACAAGGAGGGCAATTTTTTTATCCTGGCAGGTTTTTCTTAAATTTCTTATCCCCATTTGGGCACCTTGCCCCTTGAAATCAGGGGAAATTTGGAGTATGATATAAATTGAATTTTTATGTCGAGCCGGGCCGTGAATGGCCTGTACCCGAAAGGATGATACCATGGCAGCAACACAAAAGAAAACCACAAATTCCACCCGGAAAGCAACAGGAACATCAGGGGCCCGCGCTTCCTCGGGGAGCAGATCCGGCGGAAGCCGGGCCAAGGCGCCGGAACCAAAGCCGATCCGCCGTGAGGTAGGGGCGGTGGTTTGTTTCCTGTTGGCCCTCTTTACCCTGCTGGGATTATTCAATGTTGAAGGGTTTGTTATCAAGGGGATATGTGACTGTGCTAAGGGCCTGATCGGTTATGGATATTGGTTCTTGCCCTTCGCCCTGGCGGGGGCGGGGGTGATCCTACTCTTTCACCGGGGCCGCCCGGTGCGGCTGCGGGTGACGTGTACCCTGCTTCTTCCTGTGACGATGGGCAGTCTCTTCCATCTGTTTCTGACCAAGGGAGCTTTTACCTGGAGCATGGAGGGATTCAAGGCTATTTTTGCCTCAGGTGAGGCCATGGCTTCGGGAGGAGCGGTAGCCGGCGTTCTGGGCCAGGGGCTCATTGCGGCCTTCAGCAAATTCGGCGCCGCGCCGCTGCTGATCCTGGCTATTTTGGCGCAGCTGATGGCAGCCTTCCGGCTCACGCCGGTCCAGGTGGTGGACTGGCTCCGGGACCGTCCGCATCCGGAGTATGAGGAGAAAGAGCTTCCGGCCCGGCCTGTCAAGCAGCGCCGCCTGGAGGAGCCTGTCCGTGGCCGTGAGCCGAAGGCGGAGGAGAAGAATAAGGAAAGCGTGCGGGAGTCGGTGTCTATACTTCACCGCAGGAAAGCCATTGACATTCCCGTGGACGATCCTCTAGGGGAGGACTATGAGCTGGAGGAGGAGCCCGAGTCGGAGGAGCGGCGGAGCTTTTTCGAGCGTAAGGCTAAGGTACCCACGCCCGATCAGTTTTTGGGGGGAGAAAAGCCTGTGGCTGAGCCTGCCCCCTCTTGGGAGGACGATGTCCCTGTGGCCCCTCCCGATCCTTTTCCGATCCGAAAGGAAGAATTTTTGGAGCAGGTGGCTGAGCCTGTACCCGCTCCCGTTGCCGCACCGCCTCAGCCTCCCATTGAGATCACCCGGGAGCCTGCTGTTTCCAAGCTGAAAAAGGAGGAGGCCGACCAGGTGGCAGCTCAGGTCTCCGCCGAAGTGGAGGAAGCTTTGGCGCAGGAGACCGAGGAGTATAACTATCCCCCCGTGTCCCTGCTGCGGGAAGGGAAGGACACCGATACCGCGGGCGTGGCCAACGAACTGAAGATGAACCAGGCCCGGTTGACTGAGACCATCCATTCCTTTGGCATTGACGCGAATATTGTCAGCGTGACCCGGGGCCCTTCGGTGACCCGGTATGAGCTGGAATTGGACCAGGGAGTGCGGCTCAACAAGCTCACCAATCTCTCTGATGATATTGCTCTGTCACTGGGCGCCTCGGGCGTTCGTATCGCTCCCATTCCTGATAAAATATCCATGGTGGGGATCGAGGTGCCCAACAAGCTGGTGACCCCGGTGGCTATCCATGACGTGATCGGCTCAGACCAGTTCCAGGGCCACGACTCCAAAGTGGCCTTTGCTCTGGGGAAGGACATTGGCGGCAACTGTATTGTGGGTAACATTGCCAAACTGCCCCATCTGCTGATCGCCGGTACTACGGGCTCAGGTAAGTCGGTTTGCACCAACTCCCTCATTATCTCTTTGCTCTACAAGGCTTCGCCTGAAGAGGTGCGCCTCATTATGGTGGACCCCAAGATGGTGGAGCTGGGGATCTACAACGGGATCCCCCATCTGCTCATCCCTGTGGTCACCGACCCCAAGAAGGCGGCGGGAGCCCTTCAGTGGGCGGTGGTGGAAATGATGAAGCGATACCGGGCATTCTCCGAGGTGGGAGTCCGGGACCTGGCTTCTTACAATGCCCATGCGGAAAAGAAAAAAGACGAGGGCATGACGAAAATGCCCCAGATCGTGGTGGTGATCGATGAGCTGGCCGATCTGATGCTGGTGGCTGCCAAGGAGGTGGAGGAGTCTATCTGCCGGGTGGCACAGATGGGGCGGGCCGCCGGGATGCACCTGATCGTGGCCACCCAGCGGCCCTCGGCCGATGTGATCACCGGCCTGATGAAGGCCAATATCCCCTCCCGGATCGCTTTTGCCGTGGCTTCCTCTCTGGAATCCCGGATCATTTTGGACAACACCGGCGCGGAGAAGTTGGTGGGCCGGGGTGACATGCTCTACCTGCCCCTGGGGGCGGGGAAGCCCACCCGGGTCCAGGGATGCCTTATCACTGACGAGGAGGTTGCCTCGGTGGTGGAGTTCATCAAGGAGAATGGTTCCGCTCACTACGATGAGGAAGTCCTCCACGAGATCGAAAAGAGCGTTGCGGAGAAAGAAAAAGGAGCTAAGGGGGTGGGCGGCTCCGCCCCTGAGGATGTGGACGACGCCTATGACGAGCTGCTTCCCTCAGCCATTGAAGTGGTGGTGGAGACTGGTATGGCCAGCGTCTCCATGCTTCAGCGGCGGCTCAAGCTGGGCTACTCCCGGGCCGCCCGGCTGGTAGACCAGATGGAGGAGAAGGGGGTGGTTGGCCCCTTTGAGGGCTCAAAGCCCCGTCAGGTCCTTATCAGCAAAGAGCAATGGCAGGAGATGCAGTACAAGCAGAGTATGGTGGATGTGGCGCCTGACGCCCAATATGCCGAGCCGGTCCCCGAGGAGCTGGAGTATGAGGGAGACGCCATTCCTCAGCCCAGGGATATGCCTCCCTTTGATATGGGAGAGGAAGATTTTTGATGGGGCCGGAAGAAAAAATTTCCCCATCATATGAAAAAAAGCTTGCTTTTTACCGCTCACTGTGCTAAAATAATCAAGCTGTCGGTGAGACGGTATGCGGCTGTAGCTCAGTTGGATAGAGTGACTGGCTACGAACCAGTAGGTCGGGGGTTCGAGTCCCTCCAGCCGTACCAGAACAGACCCCTTGCTTATGCAGGGGGTCTGTTTTTGTTTTTTGCTCTGCGGCTTACTCCGTTCAGTCTTTGCCAAGGCTCGGCTTCATGGGGAGGGAACCAAAGCGAACGGTATGCTGCCGGCATATCGTTTTAGAACCTCGGCTCCAGCCCCATCAAATCTGACTGGCAGCACAAAAACTTTGTGCAAACCGAACAAAATAATTTGGGAATCCCATTGACGTGATTGGACAGAACGATTATAATGGAGATGCTCGTAATATGAAAGAGAAAAAGGAGGAGCGGCCATGCTTGACCTTGTTCCGGCAATACAGTTGTTTACCCTGCGGGATTATATTCAAACTCCTGAGGGGTTTGAGAAGACGATCCGATGGGTACGGGATATGGGGTGTGATACCGTGCAGTTTTCCCGTGTCGGCCCAACCATTCCCCCGGACTTTATCACCAACGTGGTGAAGGAGTACGACATGAAGGTTTGCGTTTCCCACTCTCCCATGCAGAGGATATTTCATGACCTTCCCGCCTTGATCCGGGAGCACAGATCCTGGGGCTGCGACAGCGTAGGCCTGGGGAATTTGGAAAATGTATATTTGGATGACGGCTATGAAGGTTATCGCCGGTTCATTGATGACATTGCGCCGGTGGTGGAGGAACTGAAGAAAAACGGTATGACCTTCGCCTACCATAGCCATACCTTTGAGTTCGTGGAGTATCATGGCCGGAGGATGTACGACATGCTTGTGGAGGACACCGATCCTGAGGGCTTCCACTTTATTCAGGATTCGTTTTGGTTCAAGTATGGGGGCTTGCCCCATGAAACGTACCTGGAGAAGGTGGCGGGACGGATGGAGGTCATGCACGCCAAGGACTTTACCATGATGCTGATGCCCATGGGCCGTTTCCTGGGCGAGACCGGAACCATCGGAGAGGGAAATATTGATTACCCGCCGCTGCTGCGGACAGCGGCCCGGACCGGGGTCAAAACCATTGCCATTGAGCAGGACCGTTGCCAGCGGGATCCCTTTGATTCTCTGCGGGATGCGTTCCATGAGCTGAAGCGACTGATTGAAGAGACCGAGCCGGAAGGAGGAGATCGGGTATGAGTCGATTTGCGGCACAGCTGAACACAGTGCGGGCATACTGTGTGGATCAGAAAAGCCTGTTTCAGGCCTTGAAGAAAATCAAAGAGCTGGGTTATGACGGAGTAGAGCTGGAGAGCGCTCTGCTAAAAGGAGTGGACCGGCAGGCTTTGGCGGCGTGGCTGAAGGAACTGAAATTGGAGGTTTGCTCCATTCGGTCTCCCTTCGTGCGGACGGTCTATGGCCTGGAGGATATGATGGCTGAGGCCAAAGCTTTGGACAGCGAGCGGGTGGGGATCGGTACAGTGACTGCCAGCTACTTTTTTGGGGGTCTGCCCGGTGGCCCGTCCTCCTTCACTATGGCAAATTACATGAACCAGGCCAAGGTCGCCTGTGACGCCTTCCGGGGGAACGGCTTGAAGCCTCTTTACAGCTTGCGGGATCATGAGTTTATCCGCTTAAATGATGGACGCTGGATCTTTGAGCACATCCTGGAAGGAGAAGAGACCGCTGATTACCTTTGGGAGGCAGATATTCTGAGTCTGACCCGGGCCGGAGTCACTGCGGAACAGGTCTTTGACCGTCTGGCGGGAAGGATGCCGGTCTGCAGGCTGGCAGACCAGAAGATCCGGGAAAACGAGGCCTATTTCTTCTTTACGAACCGAGAGGTCTGCCCACTGGGGGAAGGGCTTGTTGATCTGTCGTATTGAATGGAGGCGGCCAGAA
>CAJUEU010000001.1:35644-68017 GCA_910585735.1 uncultured Oscillospiraceae bacterium
TCCTGTTACAGGAGGATCCGATGGTAAAATCACTGGAGGCGGCCAGAAAGGCCGGAGCAGAATGGTTTGTTTTGGGCCAGGATCTGTGTGACCGGGATCCCTTTGTCTGCCTGGAGTTGAGCCTGAAGGAAGCCAGTCAGCGGTGAGCACTGATAGAAAAACGACACGTGCCGCCCGGAAATTCCGGGCGGCACATTTGTGAGATCACCAGAGGGACCAGCCTTTGTCGGCACGGTTTTCCATCAGCTCCAGAGCGCGGTCCAGCATAATAGCGGCCTGGGCCCGGGTGAGCTTCTGGTCGGGGAGGGCAGAGGTGGGCAGAGCGCCGCAGCTGCTGAGGTTGGCCATGGCTTGGGTGTACCAAAGGGAAGCTTCGTCGGTGGCCATTACATTGGTCACGTCTGTGACCCGAAGGGCACGGTTTAGGAGAACGGAAGCCTCGGCGGTGGTGATGGGAGCTTCCGAACGGAAGATCACTTGTCCATCGGAGGTATAGGTGCCCTGGACTACGCCTGAGCGAAGGGCGGCAGACACATAGGGCTTGGCCCAGACGGCGATGGCTTCATCGTCGGAGAAGCCGGTCAATGTGACGCCCTCCAGGGCTTCCATACCGGCACAGCGCATGGCAAGCGCGGTGAAATGGGCTCTGCTGATAGGCTCGTCAGGATGAAAGAAATATTGCCCATTGACCTGCTCGCCGATCATTAAGCCGGCTTCCGCCAGCCGCAGGGCTTCCCGGTGGCCCTCCATACCCGACATATCGGAATAAGTTACCTTGGTTTTTTGTTTCTCAATGCGGATGGTAACGGTGGCGGGGGCGGAAGTGTTGCCCACTGCGTCCACGGCCACATAAGTGAAGGCGTCCTTGCCGGTTTTGTTTTTGTCTGGCGTATAGACAAAAGCTGAAGAGCCATCCTCTGCCTGCGTCACGGTGCCTCGACCGGGCTTGCTGACAATTTGGAAGGTGAGCAGGTCACCCTCGGGGTCAACGCCGGCAAAGCTGCCCTGGACTTCTACATTTTTGTAGGTGCAAAGAGCCACATTTTCCGCCACAGGAGCGCTGTTCTCGCTGGCGAGCAGGAAGATCCCCACAGTGACAGCCTCGCCGGAGGCGCCGTCGGAAAAGACGGGGGTGAAGGTAAAGCTGGTGGTAGAAAGCTCGTTTGTGGCAGAGGGTGTAAAGCGAAGACCATTGATTGCGCTTGTCTCAATTTGGCTGTTTTCTGGAACGGGCTGCTGGGCAATGGTCAGCATGCCGGCGGTGGGGTCAGGCAGAGAGGTGAGAATAATGGAGGAAAGTTCGCCATCTCCCGTGACACGAAAATCTTCGGGAGAAAAAGAAATGGTGCCGCTGATGAGTCCATTTTTGGAAAAGGCGGCTACCGCGGCAGGCTCGTGGACACTTTTTTCGCCAAACAAGGCGGCGGCTTGCGGGAAAGCGAAGGGAAGCGAGAAGGAAAGAACACAGGCGGTACACAGGGCCGCCATCCGGCGGCGAATACGATCACACACAGAAAAAACCTCCTTATTACCGTGAAGACCAGATTTGGTGTGCTGGTAGTTTCACCGGGAATAGGGAGGTTATTCTTTGAATTACGAAAAATGGTTCGGGAAAATTTCCCGTTACATTTGATTTCTGTCTTTCAGCCAGCTGGGCAAGGAACGGGTTTTTACGGAGGATACCACTCCCATGGCGGCAAACATAGTGATGATGGAGCTGCCGCCGTAGCTGAAAAAAGGAAGGGTCAGGCCAACGATCGGAAGCACATAGAGGCACATGCCGATATTAAGCAGACTTTGAAACAGAAGCATGCCCGCATAGCCCATGACGGCCAGGGAGGTCATGGGGCTGGGAGCCCGGTGGGCCACCCAGATACAGCGGGCAATGATAGCGCAGAGAAGAAGAACGATGATCAGACAGCCTACAAAACCAAGCTCCTCGCCGCAGACTGCGAAAATTTCATCGGTAAAACGGGCGTTAAGCGAATTTTCATAAGGGCTCTGAGTCTGTATGCCCTGCAGGTATCCCTGTCCCCAAAGTCCGCCGGAGCCGATGGCCAGGATGGACCGGGTCTGCTGCCAGCCGCGGCCCTGAGTCTGGGCCTTGATGGTTTCCTGATTGCCCATGATATGGTCAATGACTACGGTGATCCGCTGCCCTAAATAGGAGTCGCTGATTTTGGGCCAGATGTATGCGATGCCGCCGACGCAAGCCGATCCACCCAGCAAGAACCAACGCAGCTTCACTCCGCCCATCCAGGTCATAAAGGCAAAGAGAAAAAGGTAGACCAGTACCATGCCGAAATCCCTGGTGGCAAGAGCGATGAGGCCGGCAGTTATCCCGAGATGTCCCAGAAGGGAGAGAACCGAGGTGGGGCTGCTAATATCCCTTTTTTGTAGTTTTGCGCATTGGAACGCAAAGAGCAGGATAAAGGTGAGCTTGGTGACTTCGGCGGGCTGAATGTCAATGGGAAGACCGGGAAAACGGATCCAACTCAAATTGCCGCCCCGGGCGACGCCCAGTCCGGGAACCCGTACCAGCAGATTGAAGCCTAAATTGAAGATCAGCAGAAGCCACCAGGAACGTTCCAGAAAAAGCTCCAGATCCACGGAGGAGATCATGATATAGACGATGACCCCCAAAAAGATGCCGGCAGTCTGGACGATAACGTTTCGGTTACCGCTGTTGCCCAGATACCGGGTGGCCGAGAAGATCAGGATAAGGCCATATCCGCTGGCAGCCAGACAAAGGGCCAGCAGCAGCTTATCGCCCCGCTCCCAGAAATCTTGCAGAGAATCTTTTAACCAGGACATAGCTTTCCTCCTTCCCGTTGGAAATCTTTTAAAGTTAGTATACCATTTCTTTTCCCATTGTGCTATACTATCCAAGGCAAATTTAGAAAATCTTTATGGAATGATCTTTTTTCACAATAAGGATAGAAAAACGGAGAAGGAGGCGAGGGACATGACGTATAATACCCATTGTGAGGCTGAAACAGAAGCTGTGGGAGAGGCTTTGGCCAAAAGGCTGTATCCCGGTGCTGTCCTTGCCTTCGCGGGAGATTTGGGAGCGGGGAAGACTGCCTTTACACGAGGCTTGGCCCGGGGGTTGGGCATTGCGGCGCGAGTGACCAGCCCCACCTTTACCATCGTGAATGAATATGAGGGAGGCCGCCTGCCCCTGTTTCATTTTGACTTGTATCGCCTGGGATCCTCCGAGGAGCTTTTTGACATTGGCTGGGAGGACTATCTTCGACGGGGCGGGATCTGCGCGGTGGAATGGAGTGAGCGGGTGTCCGATGCTTTGGAGGGTGTCATTACCATTGAGATCCGCCGGGGCGAAGGGGAGAATGAGCGGGTCATCACGATAAGCGGGGGGAGAGGGGTATGAAGATCTTAGCGCTGGAATCCTCGGCCTTGTCCTGTTCCGCCTGCGTGACGGAGGATTGCTTTTTGGTTGCGCAATCCTATGAAAACAGTGGCTTGACCCATTCGGTGACTCTATTGCCCATGGTGGAAGAGCTACTGAAAAACTGTGGACTTACTTTGCGGGATATTGATGTGATTGCCGTAGCCGCTGGACCGGGGTCTTTTACCGGCTTGCGGATCGGAGTGTCGGCGGCCAAAGGGCTGGCTTGGGCGCTGGAGAAGCCCTGTGCCAAGGTTTCTACGCTGGAGGCAATGGCTTGGGGACTGGTGTCCATGAAGGGGCAGCTCTGCCCGGTGATGGACGCCAGACGCAGCCAGGTCTATAATGCCCGTTTTGTCTCGGACGGAAGCGGGATCACCCGTCTGACGCCTGACCGGGCCATCAGCACGGAAGAGCTGGCAGAGGAACTAAAAAAAGAGGGAAAAGAGCAAATTTTAGTTGGCGATGGGGCTACGCTGTGCTATAATCAATTCAGCGCAATGGGGCTACCTGTCTGCATACCCTCAGCAAATCTCCAATATCAGGCGGCCTGGGGAGTGGCGCGTGCCGGGTTGGAGTTGGCCCGCAAGGGAGAGCTTGTGACCGCTTCCCAGCTTGTGCCCGAGTATCACCGTCTTTCACAGGCGGAGCGTGAGCGCCTGGAAAAGCAAAGAGAACAATAAAAATCAACGGAAGGGGAATGGCAGTCATGTACGAAGGAAACAGCAAGGTTCACATTATGGATCATCCTCTGGTGGCGCATAAACTGACGATTATGCGGGATAAGGATACCAGCGTGAAGGATTTCCGGGATCTGGTGGGAGAGGTTGGTATGCTCATTACTTATGAGGCTACCCGGGATCTTCCCCTTACCAAAAAGGAGATCGAAACGCCGATCTGCAAAACAATGCAGCCTACTTTGGCGGGAAAAAAGATCGCGGTTGTACCTATCCTGCGGGCGGGCTTGGGATTGGTGGACGGCGTACTGAGAATGATCCCCTCAGCCCGGGTGGGACATATTGGTATGTTCCGGGATGAGGAGACCTTGGAGCCGCATGTTTATTTCTGCAAAATGCCTAAGGACGTGGCCGAGCGGGATATTATGATCGTGGATCCCATGCTTGCTACCGGCGGTTCCGCATGTGCCGCCATTGACGAGATGAAAAAGCGGGGGTGCAAGAATATCAAGCTGATGGTTCTTGTGGCGGCCCCTTACGGGATCGATGCTGTTCAGGCTCAGCACCCTGATGTGGATATTTATGCCGGAGCGGTGGACGAGAAGCTCAATGAACACGGCTACATTGTTCCCGGACTTGGTGATGCAGGGGATCGTATTTTCGGAACGAAATAACTATCGAAAGGGACGGCGGCTTCCCGCCGTCTCTTTTGGTGTCAGGAGGAGCCCAATGGCAATTAAACTCATTGTTTTTGATGTGGATGGCACCGTTGTAGACGAGGATCATTACACTGTTCCCGAAGAAAATGCCGCGGCGTTGAAAGAAGCCCGCTCCCGAGGGATCAAGCTGGCCATTGCCAGCGGACGTACCTGGAGCATTCTGACAGAAGTGGCAGAACAGGTCGGGGGTGTGGACTACGCTATCATGTCCAATGGCGCCGCTATTCTGGATGTGAATACCGGGGAGCGGCTATTTGAGAAGGGGATCCCGCCGGCACAGTCCTTGGCGGTTATGGAGGTGCTGGACCGGGAGGACCTTCCTTATGAAATGTATTGCGGCGGGCAGAATTATGTGGCACTTGAAATGAAAGACCGGCTCCGGGATGGTCTGTTGAGCCCCGCCTTCGGAGATATGTTTGTAAAGCGAATGACTGTGGTTCCTGATTTACGTGAGGCGCTGAACGGCCGGGATATGGAGAAGATCAACCTGTTTTACGCACCCGTGGAAGCCAGGGCACGGATCAGGGAAGCACTTTTGAAAACCGGCCCATTGGAGATCTCCAATGCCTTGGAAGGCAACATGGAATTTACTTATGGCGGGGTTTGCAAGGGGACGACACTGGAGCGCCTGGCCAGGTGTTTGGGTATTTCCGCGGATGAGGTTATGGCCTTTGGAGATGCGGGGAACGATGTGGAAATGCTGCGGTGGGCCGGCTGGTCCTTTGCCATGGAAAATGGCTCCGAAGCCGCAAAGGCCGCGGCTAGGGCGATCGCACCCCCCAACTACTTGGGAGGCGTAGGGCGGACAGTCCGCAAATATGTATTGGAGCAGGAATGAGAATATCCCCTCTGCGGAATGAAAAGCAGAGGGGATATTTTTGTGTTTTTTCAAAAAAGCTTTTTATGGCGGTAACAATCAAAGGCGGTTCTTTGAGTTACGGGTGAAAGGAGGTTTTGGCTATGGAGATCAAGCCGTTGCGTACGGACGGCGAGATGGAGACCGTGATCCAAACCTATCAAAGTGTGGTTTACGGTTTGGCCTTTGCCAGGACAGGCTCGGCCTATGATGCGGACGATGTGTTTCAGGAGACATTTCTGGCTTATTTCAAGTCGGGGAAGGTATTTCGGGAGGAGGAACACCGAAAGGCCTGGCTCCTCCGCACGGCCCTCCATATGTGTAAGCGGGTGACCTCCTCCACATGGCGGAAGAAGACCGTTCCACTGGAGGAGGGGGAGACCTTGACCGAACCGTTCCGGGAGGAAACGGAAAACGAGATATGGAAGGCTCTGCAGGACCTTACGGAAGACTATCGTCTGCCCATATACCTGTTTTACTTTGAGGAGCTGTCCACCCAGGAGATCGCTGAGGTACTGGAGATCCGACCGGGAACAGTCCGAACCCGGCTCTCACGGGGGAGAGAGCAGCTCCGGCAAACCTTGAAAGGAGCGTATTTTGATGAGTGACCCTATTTTTGCCTTTATGAAAACTCAGATGAACCCAAGCGCGCAGGCACAGAAGGAGCTTATGGATAAGCTGACTCAAGCTGCGCCGATAAAAAGAAAGCTCGCATGGAAGCGATATGTGGCCGTGGCTGCCTGCGCCGCTTTGGCCCTTTGCGTCGCTTCTGTTTACCATATGATAGAGGGAGCGCCTACCCCCAAACTCCACAGCTACGTGACGGTGGAGGGGGGCAATTCGGGTATTGTGAAAGGTACTTTGACCGAAGAGGGAAGTACGGTGACCGGGAACGGCACGGACAAGGGCGACAGGGACCAGGCCATGACGCCGGGAGAACTGACCGAAGCGATGGAGAAGGTGGGTTTCTCCGCGGCGGATATTGACGTCTACCAGGCCATGGGCTATGAAATGACCTGGGCCAAGTGGTGGAAGTTTGTGGATGAGCAGCGGAATACCGAGGGAGAAGAGCCCTTCAACCTGGCCGGCCTGGAGGAATTCTCCCGGAAGGAGCTTTCCATCAATACAGGACTTGTGGACGAGCTCCCCGGAGGGGCCTATGTCTCTGCTGGGGAAAGTATGGATGAACAGACACAGCCCGGCGCCGACGCCTACCAGCTTTTGATGGACCATTTCGGAGGGACCCTGCCCGATTGGTACGGCGGAGCCTATGTCACCAGCCGGGGGACTTTGATGGTGCTGCTGGTCAACGATAAGGATTCAGGTGACAAGACCTTGGAGCTGGAGGTCATGGAGGCGGCGGGAGGCAGGACTGCCCCTGTGGGATTTGCAGGGGCCAAATACAGCCGAAATGACCTGGAGCGGCTGAACAGTGAGATACTGGCCCTGCTGGACGGCAAGGGGATCCATGCCAGTTGGGGCATTTATGACGAGCAGAACCGCGTTGTGCTGGATACAAGTGAGGTGCTGCCGGATGAACTGCTGGCTGAGTTGGCCCGGCTGGACCCGGATGGGGATGCCATTCTGGTCCGGGTCATAGCGGGGAATACCACCATGGTGACGGACGAGTCTGTGAAGGGCCCTGCTCCCATAAAGCCCGGCGGAGACATGAGGGCGGAGCCTAACGGCGGCTCGGTGGGGGAGGAAAAAGGAAATGAGATGCAGACCTATTCCGCCCTTCCGGCCCTGACCGAGGACGGTGACAAGGAGCTGGAGGCCGTTGAGCCCAGGGGCGACGATTTGCCTGAGGCCAACGAAGACCCTACCTGCCACAGAGATGAACAGTCTGTCCACTATGACCTTCTGCCGCTGCCCAGCGGTGGGGCGGAATAGGGAAAGTACAGCGGCGGAGCGTCAAGCTCCGCCGCTGCGTGTTTACTGCTTATGTTCCTTTTGATATGCGGCGCACCACTCTTTGACACAGCACTTATCACAGTATGGATTGGTCCTTGCGGTACAGACTGCCCTGCCGTGAAGGACCAGCCGATGGCAGAAGTCGTTGGATTCCTCGGGAGGAAGGAGCTTGCGGAGTTGCTCTTCCACCTTGCCCGGATCCTTGGTTCCATCGGTGAGACCCAGACGGCCTGAAATACGGATACAGTGGGTATCGGCAATAACGACCCCGGGGGTATGGTAGATGTCGCCCAAAATCAGATTGGCGGTTTTCCGCCCTACACCGGGGAGCTTCAACAGATCCTCCATATTGTCTGGGACCTTACCGCCAAAATCGGAGAGGATCATTTGCGCGGCGCCTACAATGTCCTTGGCCTTGGCCCGGAAGAAGCCGCAGGAGTGGATGAGCTCCTCCACCTCATGCACGTCGGCTTCGGCAAAGGCCTCCAAAGTGGGAAAGCGGGCATAGAGGGCGGGGGTGATTTGGTTGACCCGCTCGTCGGTACACTGAGCGGAGAGCCGCACGGAAAACAGCAGCTCATGGGGCTTGGGATATTGAAGGGAGCAGATCCCTTCAGGATATTCCTTTTTCAGGGCTTCAACAATATGGACCGCCTGTTCTTTCTTTCTCATGGCGTGATTCCCCCTTGCAATTACAATGAAACTATTTTATCATAGAAGAGGAAAAAAGGCTACAAGAAAAAATGAGGAGGATCCCAATCATGTTGAAGGAAATGATGGACTACCTGTCGGACTATGACCCGGAGCTGGCGGCTGCTGTCAAGGCGGAATATGGCCGTCAGCAGCGTAATATTGAGCTTATTGCCTCGGAAAATTTTACATCTCCCGCAGTGATGCTGGCCCAGGGCAGTGTGCTGACAAACAAGTATGCCGAGGGCTATCCCGGAAAGCGCTATTACGGCGGCTGCCAGTTTGTGGATCTGGCCGAGGAGCTGGCCCGGAAGCGGGCAAGGGAGCTGTTTGGGGCAGACCATGTGAATGTTCAGCCCCACTCAGGGGCGCAGGCCAACTATGCCGTCTATGCCGCGCTCTGTCAGTTGGGGGATACTGTGCTGGGGATGGATCTTTCCAACGGCGGGCATTTGACCCACGGTTCCCCAGTGAACTACTCGGGAAAGAACTACCATATTATTTCCTATGGTGTGGGAGAAGATGGCCGCATTGACTACGATCAGGTGCGGGACTTGGCCCGGCGGGAGAAGCCCCGAATGATTTTGGCGGGAGCCTCGGCCTATCCTCGGATCATTGATTTTGCCGCCTTTGCCGACATTGCCCATGAGGTGGGGGCCTATCTTTTTGTGGACATGGCGCACATTGCCGGGCTGGTAGCGGCTGGGCTTCACCCCTCTCCCGTGCCCTATGCCGATGTGGTGACCACAACGACCCACAAGACCCTCCGGGGGCCCCGGGGCGGCATGATCCTTTGTAAGGAGGAGCTGGCCAAGAAAATTGATTCCGCGATTTTCCCGGGCAGTCAGGGCGGACCCCTGGAGCACGTGATCGCCGCCAAAGCGGTAGCGTTGGGAGAGGCCCTGAATCCGGAATTCAAAACCTATCAGGCACAGGTGGTAAAAAACGCCGCAGCACTGGCCCAGGGACTTTTGGCCGAAGGATTGAAGCTTGTCTCGGGCGGCACGGACAATCATCTGATGCTTCTGGACCTGCGGGGGACCGGGGTCACAGGAAAAGAACTGGAGCGCCGGCTGGATGAGGTGAACATTACGGCGAACAAGAACGCCGTGCCCGGAGACCCAGAGAAGCCCACCGTGACCAGCGGCCTTCGCTTGGGGACTCCTGCCGCCACCACCCGTGGCTTTAAGGAGGAGGAGATGGCTGTTATTGCCAAGTGCATTGCCCTGGCAGTCAGGGATTTTGACGCCCAAGCGGATCACATCCGGGCCCAGGTGGCGGAGCTCACCACAAATTATCCTCTTTACGAGGGCTAAGAAAATGGTACTGTTGGAGCAAGATTTGTACGCCCCGGTGCGGGATTATCTGGAAAGCCTTGGCTATGAGGTAAAAGGTGAGGTCAAGAGCTGCGACATGACCGCCTTACGGGATGGGGAGCTCATTGTGGTGGAGCTGAAACGGGGCTTCACTTTGGAGCTGATCTATCAGGCGATGGACCGCCAGCGGATCGCGGATGGGGTCTATGTAGCGGTCCCTCTGCCCAAACGGGGGTATCGGGCGCCTCATATTCAGGAGATGGAGGCACTTTGCCGCCGGCTGGAGTTGGGGCTTATCTATGTTGGCTTTACTGAAAAGGGACTCTCTCAGGTGGATGTGGCCGTTCACCCCAAGGAGGCTGCCCGGCCCAGGCGGGACAAGAAGCGGCGGCTGGCAGTGATCCGGGAGCATGAAAGTCGTACCGGGAGCAATAATACCGGCGGGGTCACTCGACGCAAGATCCTGACGGCCTACAAAGAGCAAGCGCTTCAGACGGCCCGCATTTTGCGGGAGAGTGGTCCCATGCAGGCGTCGGAGGTCAAAAAGGCGGGCGGACCATCAAATGCAACTTCTATACTGAGCCGAAATGTGCTGGGGTGGTTTGGCCGTGAGCCGGCTCCCGGTGGAAGCCGCTATCTTTACCAGGTTACCGCCAAAGGGCTTGCCGCGCTGGAGGAATATCGGGAATTTTTGTGAGAAGGGAAGTCGGACCATGGAAACCGACCTTTTGACGATCCCAGGGGTTGGGAAAAATATGAAGAAGCATTTGGAGTCCATCGGGGTCTCCTGTGTAGAGGAGCTGGTAGGAAGGGACCCGGAGGAGCTGTATGCTCTGGACTGCGCCCGATTTCCTGGGGAAACCTTAGACCGCTGCTGCCTCTATGTCTACCGCCTTGCGGTGGCCTATGCGGAGGGACGGGCGGATACCCCGGAAAAGCAGAAGTGGTGGAACTATCAGGACTGAAAAAAGTATCCCCGGCGGATCACTCCGCCGGGGATACTTTGTAAGTAAGGATCAGGAGAATGCGATAAGCAAAAATCCGCCTACATTGAGCAAAAGGGAAAGGGCAAGACCAACACAGCACAGGATGAAGCCCGGAACCGGCTTGCCCCCGGTCTCCTTGGGCTTGGGAGCGGAGATCAGTCCGATGACAGAAAGGATCAGGCCCGCAATGAAGAGCCAGGAGAAGACAATGCTCAGGATGCCCAAAGTTTTGCTGCTTTTTGCGCCGGAAGCGATGGCTTCGTTGGCCATCCGTTCCCTCAGTTCACCGTTTTCCGCAGTGACTTTTTGGGCCAGGGTACCGGCAAAATGGGCAAAGGCCTCACACTCCTCTTGCTGAAGAATGTTGAAGTGATGGAAGCGGTCGCTTTTCAGATTTTGTGCGGTCACATAGAATTCCACCGGGTTTTGGCCATCCTTGTTTCGGATGGTCATATAGACCTCTTTGAGCTGATCCTGCTTTTTTACCTCGCGGATCTCAGCCACACCGATATTTTCGCTGGTAATAAGAGCGGGCTGCTGGGGGAGGATCTGGTCCTTCTCAAATTTCAGAGGAACAATAAACATCCGGGCGGCGTCAAAGGCGATGCCGTAAGAGTAATAGTAAGTAGTGGTCCGGCGGCCATAGGTCTCGCTGCGCTCGTAGTGGGCGTAGGCTACCTTGTAACCGCTTTCACCGGGCAGGACCTTGCGAATGGCCTCCTTCAGCTTTTCCATGTCCTCGCCGGTCTGGAGGGCAGCCAGATTTTTTTGCCGCCTGATGAGGGTGTATATGGCAAATACTGCCACAATGGCGACAACCAGCCAAACTGCCTGAGGATTCTTCATAGAGCATTCCTTCTTTCTGATTTTTTCTGTCTTGATTGATTTTATTATCCAACGACCTTTTGGCCATTGACAATAACAGCGGCGATTGTGGAATCGCTGACCAGGGGATCGCCCTTGGTCAGCACCACATCAGCATCCTTTCCAATTTCCAGGGAACCTACCCGGTCCTCAATACCCAGATGCCTGGCGGGATTGATGGTGATGGCCTGGAGGGCGGCAAAAGGATCCATACCAGCTTTGGCGGCCAGACCAGCGCACAGGGGAAGATACTCCTGGGGGATCACCGAATTATCTGTGATGATACTGACCTGCACCCCAGCCTCAGAGAGGACCTTGGGAGTCTCAAAGCTCTTGTTCACCAGTTCGATCTTGCTGGCGCCGGTCAGGGTGGGTCCCACAGCGGCGGGAAAGCCGGAGGCGGCGACCACATCAGGGATCAGATGGCCCTCGGTGCAGTGCTCCAGAGTCATTTTGACTCCAAACTCTTTGGCAATGCGGATGGCGGTACAGATATCGTCGGCCCGGTGGGCATGGGCCTTCAGGGGGATCTCGCCCTTAAGGACAGGGACCAGAGCTTCCATCTTCATATCATACTTGGGCTGCTTGGTAATGTCATTGCCGGCGGCCTCCTTCCGAGCAAGATAATCCTGGGCGGCGAACAGCATTTCACGCAGCTTGGAGGCGGTGGTCATCCGGGAGGAATCACTTTTATTCTGGTAGCAACGCTTGGGGTTTTCACCAAAGGCACATTTCATGGCCACCGGGTCCCTGACCACCATGTCATCCACGCAGTGGCCATAGGTCTTGACGGCGAAGAAGGTGCCGCCCAGCACGTTGGCACTGCCAGGGCCGGTGCCCACGGTGGTGACACCGCCGGCCAGAGCCTTGCCCACTCCCAACTCCTGGGGGTTAAAGCCGTCGATGCCGCGGAGCTGAGAGGAAACGATGTCGTTCATCTCATTATAGTCCCGCCCCTCGTAGCCCATGCCGTAATTGTCCAGACCCAGGTGGCTGTGGGCGTCAATAAAGCCGGGATAGACACGCAGTCCGATGACGTCTATGACTTCCTCACCAGCCTTGGGGGAGAGGTCAGGGGCGATTTCCGCGATCCTTCCGTTTTCCAGCCGCAGGTCAGCCTCATAGGGTTCTCGGTGTACGCAATCGTACACCATGCCGTGTTTAATCAGCATACACATGCCTCCTTTGAGATAGGTAAATCTATTATATCGGATTCCGAAGGAAAAGGAAAGAGGCAACTTGCCAAATGTTGTATGCCGTGGTACAATTGATTTACACACATTGAGTATGGAAGGAGGAGGCACCTATGTCCTACCGCCCCTTGGCAGACGAGATAAGACCCCAGGCTTTGGACGAGGTGGTGGGCCAAAAGCATATATTGGGCGAGGGTGGTCTTCTCCGCCGCATCATTGAGGGGGGGACCATCCCCAATCTGATTTTCTATGGTCCCTCCGGCACGGGGAAAACCACCGTGGCAAATATTATCGCCAAGCGGACCAACCGAACGCTCCGCCGACTCAATGCTACCAACGCCTCCCTTTCGGATGTGAAGGATGTCATTGCCGAAGTGGGGACCTTGATGGCCCCTGATGGGGTGCTTTTATACCTGGATGAGATCCAGTATTTCAATAAAAAGCAGCAGCAATCTTTGCTGGAGGTCATTGAAAGCGGGGATGTAACGCTCATTGCTTCTACTACGGAGAATCCTTATTTCTATGTTTATAACGCTGTCCTCTCCCGGTCCAGCGTTTTTGAGTTCAAGCCCCTTTCGGCGGATGATCTGCTTCCCGCTGTGGAGCGGGGCTTTCGCCTTATGGGAGAGCGGCTGGCCGCCAAGCCCAAGCTGGAGAAGGGCGTAGCGGAACACATTGCTCTGGCCTGCGGAGGGGACTGCCGCAAAGCTATGAACGCGGTGGAACTCCTGATGAATTCGGCAACTCGAAAAGGAAAAACCTTGACAGTTACGTTGTCGGACGCCCAGGCGGTGGCCCAGCGTTCGGCCATGCGGTATGATCGGGAGGGAGACGACCACTACGATATTGCTTCTGCCCTTATGAAGTCTCTTCGGGGAAGTGATCCAGATGCCGCCCTCCACTACCTTGCCAGGCTGCTGGAGGCAGGGGATATGATCACTGCCATCCGGCGGCTCCTTTGTTCGGCCAGCGAGGATGTGGGGATGGCGTATCCCCAAGCGGTCCCCATTGTGAAGGCCTGTGTGGACAACGCGCTTCAACTGGGGCTGCCCGAAGCTCAGCTTCCTTTGGCACAGGCGGCTATTTTGCTTGCTACAGCTCCCAAATCCAATACAGTGGTGGAGGCCATTGGCGCTGCCCGGGCTGACGTGCGCGCGGGCAAGACGGGGGAATATCCCCGGCATCTTCAGAATGTTCATGCCGATTCCGCGGGTATGGAACGGGACCAAGGCTATCTTTATCCTCACCTCTTTCCTGGGCATTGGGTCAAGCAGCAATATCTTCCTGATATCCTTCTGGGGACCCAATATTATCATTTTGGTGATAATAAAAACGAGCAGGCGGCCCGGCTGTATTGGGAGAAAATCAAGGGCGAGGAACAATAAAAAGGAACCGCCCGCGGGCGGTTCCTTTTATCTATGGGACAAATATGGTCTCTCCGCCGGCCTTTTGGCAGATCTCCGGGGCATACCGCCATCGGTCCAATCTTCCGCTGCTAATAAAGTAGCTGAAAGCAGGTGGAGACTCCTCAAAGGGAAGGCGGTCAATGACCAAAAGCTTGATCTTCATGCGGTCGGGGAGGATGGACTTGATAAATACAGATACCCGATCTCCCTCAGATAGTTGCTCGGTGCGTTCCGCAAGGCCGGAAAGGTTTGGAGTCAGCTCAATAAAGGTACCGTATTCCTTGATCCCCCGGACCCGTCCAGTTACCACAGACCCTGGATGGAAAAGCTCTGCGTTTTCTGTCCAGGTGCCCAGCAATTCCCGGTGGGTAAGTATTATTCGGCGGTTTTGGCGGTCCAGACCCAGAACGGCGGCGCAAATCCTTTGTCCCACCTGGAGCCGCTCCTTGGGGTGGGCAATACGGGATATGCTCAGGCGGTCCACTCCAATCAGAGAGGGGACGCCGCATCCAATGTCCACAAAAGCGCCAAAGGGTTCCAGATGGGTGACCAGAGCGGGGACGATTTGCCCTGGCTGCCATCGTTCCAACATTTCGTTCAGGGCCATCTCCTGTGCCTGGCGCCGGGAAAGAAGAAGGGAAGCGCCATTGCGCTCCTGATTGACAGAAATCACTATAAAGGAAATTGGCTTTCCGACAAGGGAAAGAATCGCAATATCCCGTGTGGTGCCTTCCGCAATGCCCAGAGCGGTCTCCTCTCGGGGAATACGTCCCACAAAAGGTCCGACCTGGACAAGAAGCTCATGTTTTTCATTGCATAGGAGGACGATACCTTCCAAAATGGTCCTGTCGACTCTGGCCCGGGCCAAAGACTCTACCGTAGCGCATGCGTCAGTATTTTCCGGCGAGTGAAGCAGCCAACCTTCTGGGTAATAATGTTTTGTCACCGAAATCATCCTTTCTGTCTGGCGCCCTGAGGTCTCACTGCTTTTACTATATGCGTTGGGACAACTTGAATTGACAGTAAGGGCACAGATGCCTATAATTGATAGAAGAAAGGATGGATGATGAATGGATATTCGAGTTGGAGACGTTTTGGAAATGAAAAAAGCCCATCCCTGCGGCAGCCGGCGCTGGCTGGTGCTGCGGGTGGGCATGGATTTCAAGTTGAAATGTGAGGGGTGCGGTCATCTGCTTATGACTCCTCGCTCTAAGGCGGAGAAAAGTATCAGGCAGATTTTGCGCGCTGAGGAGCAGTGAGAAAGAATCAGTGAACGTGTCCTCCCATTCCCAGGAGCAGGAACCCGATCCCCAGCCCGGCCGCCATCAGGAGGGAGGCTTTGGTACGGTTTTCACCCATGGCCTCGGGGATCAACTCAAAGAGGAGCACGAAGAGCATGGCTCCCGCGGCAAAGCTAAGGAGTATAGAGAGAAAGGACGGGGCCGCGGCGCCGACAAAATATCCCAAAAGAGCGCCCAGCACCGTGGGAACTCCGCTGACTGCGGCGATCCCAATCGCCTTGAGCTGAGAGGCTCCGCCGCTGCGCAGGGGAGCGGCGATGCTCATTCCCTCAGGAAGATTATGAAGCCCTACGGTTATAGCTGTAAGGACCTCTGCCTGTGTGACGCCCTGGGACGCTATGGCGGAGCCCAAAGCCATGCCAATGGGCAGATTGTGCAGGGCCACCGCGCCGGCAAGGACCCAGGCCGCGGGCTGAAGGTCCTCACTTTTGTGGTGGTGATGGTGCCCTAATTTCACATGGAGCAGCCAGGGAAGAGCGCCGCCCAATGTGGCTGAAATGGACACGGTCAAAAGATCTCCATGCTCCACAGCCTCAGGCAGAATATGAAAAAACACGACGCTTAGCATGATCCCCGCGGTGAAAGCGGCCAGGAGCCGCGAAGATAACGCATCCCGTTGGGGGAAGGAGGCAAACGCGCCGCCAAGAGCCAAGCCGCCTATGCCGGTGACGGCGGAAAGCACGATCAGCAAAAACAAAGAGCTCATTTGACATTCTCCTCTTCCTTCGATTGGCCAATTGTACCCCCGAAGCTCTGAAAAGTCAAACGAAAGAACGAGAAGGGCAAAGAATTTGTAAAATCTTTGATTCCCCCCTATGCAAAAAAGGAAAAATATATTAAAATGAGACAAGAAGAAACAGCATATTCATGGAAGGGGAATTTATGATGGAAAAACCTGTTTACAAAAGAGTTCTTCTGAAAATTAGTGGGGAGGCCCTGGCGGGGGAAGCTGGCCGCGGCTTGGACTTTTCCGTGCTGGGCGAGGTCAGCCGGGTCATCAAAAAGTGTGTGGAGGCCGGCGTACAGGTGGGCGTGGTCATCGGCGCCGGAAACTTCTGGCGTGGAGTCAAGGACGGGGGAGGAAAAATGGAGCGTACCCGGGCTGACCATATGGGTATGCTGGGGACTACCATGAACTGTCTTGCCATGGCTGATGTGCTGGAGCAGAGCGGCGTGGAGGTCCGGGTACAGACAGCCATTGAGATGCGGGCGATTGCGGAGCCCTATATCCGTTCTCGGGCTGTTCGGCATCTGGAAAAGGGGAGAGTGGTCATCTTCGGCTGCGGTACAGGAAACCCCTTCTTTTCCACCGACACCGCTGCTGTTCTTCGGGGAACTGAGATCAATGCTGATGTGATCCTTCTGGCCAAAAACATTGACGGGGTCTATTCGGCCGATCCCCGGAAGGACGCTACCGCGGTGAAGTTTGATACCATTACCCACGATGAGGTTTTGGCCCGTCACCTTCAGGTCATGGATTCTACCGCGGCCAGCCTCTCAATGGACAACAAGATCCCCGTCCTGCTCTTTGCCTTGGAGGATCCGGAAAACATCTATCGGGCGGTTATGGGCGAGAAAATCGGAACTGTGATCCGGGCCTGAGAGCCTTTAAATTGAAATAGGAAAGGATGATAGCTATGCAGGAATTCAACCAGGAGTTCAATACAAAAATGCAAAAGACCGTAGAGGTGGTCGTCAGCGACTTTGCCTCAGTTCGGGCGGGACGGGCCAACGCTGCCGTTTTGGATAAGATCACTGTGGATTACTATGGTACTATGACTCCCATCCAGCAGGTAGCCAGTATCTCTACCCCCGATCCCCGGAGCCTGATGATCCAGCCTTGGGATGCCAGCCTTTTGAAAGAGATCGAGAAAGCCATCCAGATCTCTGATTTGGGGATCAACCCCCAAAATGATGGAAAGGTCATTCGGCTTCTGTTTCCCCAGCTTACGGAGGAGCGCCGGAAGGATCTGACGAAGCAGGTTCGCAAATACGCTGAAAACGGGAAGGTCGCGATCCGAAACATTCGCCGGGATGCCATGGATAAAATGAAGGCGGCTGAAAAGAAAAACGAGATGACTGAGGACGATCGGAAGGATTGTGAGAAGGAGCTTCAGGAAATCACGGACAAGTTCTGCAAAAAGATCGACGAGCTGTGTGAAAAGAAAGAGAAGGAGCTTATGGCTGTTTAAGCTGACGTTCAGACAGCTACCCCAAACGGATTTCCCGCCGGGGCCCGGCGGGAAATTCTATGTCTGCAAGGGAGGTGCCTCCATGCCCCTTTTTTCAAAGACTCAGAAGACCGCGGTGGATTTTGCTCATTTGCCTCGGCATGTTGCCATCATTATGGATGGAAATGGCCGCTGGGCAAAAGCGAAGGGCATGCCCCGTACAGCGGGTCACGCCGCCGGAGCCGAGAACTTTCGAACCATTGCCACATACTGCAAAGACATTGGGATCGAATACTTGACAGTCTATGCCTTTTCCACTGAGAACTGGAAGCGGCCCGTAGAGGAAGTTTCGACCATCATGGATCTCCTGCGGAAGTATTTGTTGGAGGCCATTGAAAAGATGGAGCGGGACCGGGTAAAAATGCGTTTTTTCGGAGACCTGTCACCTCTGCCTGAAGAACTGCGCAAGCTCTGCTTGCGCACCGAGGAGATCTCTACCCATTATGAGGGCTGCCAGGTGAATATCTGTCTCAACTATGGGGGAAGGGATGAGATCCTCCGGGCGGCGCGTAGTTTCGCGGCACGGTGCGCGGCGGGAGAGCAAACCCCTGAGGAGCTCACAGAGGAAGTGTTTTCTCAGGGCTTATGGTCGGCGGGTATCCCGGATCCCGACCTTATGATCCGCCCCGGAGGAGAGGAGCGGGTATCCAATTTTCTGCTGTGGCAGTCGGCCTATGCGGAATATTACTTTACAAAGGTGAACTGGCCCGATTTCAGTAAAGAGGAGCTGCGGAAGGCACTGAGCGCTTATCAGAGCCGTCAGCGCCGATATGGGGGGATTTGATTTGTTTAAACGGGTTATGGTGGCGGTGGTCTGTATTCCGCTGATTTTTGTGGTATTTTATCTTTTGCCGCCGGTTTGGCTGCCGATCACGGTTTCATTGCTGTCTATGATCGCGGTGCATGAGGTTCTGTGGTCTACGGGATTTGTGAAAAACGGATATATTTCCTCGCTCTCTATTGTATTGGCCGGGTTGGTCCCCTTTTGGGTCTATATTGGACAAGGGATGCGCTCGGCACTGGTGGGGATCTTTTTCTACTTCCTTCTTATCTTTTTGGTGGCCATTTCCAGCCATTATACAGTTACTCTGGAAAAAATGGGCGGTTCTTTCTTCTTCGCGATGCTTATTCCATACTTTCTTTCCACATTTGTTCGGCTGAATGGGCTGGAAAAGGGTGGATACCTGATTCTGATCCCATTGGTGGCCGCCTTCGCCAGTGATAGCTTTGCTCTTTTTGCCGGAATGGCCTTTGGCAAGCATAAGTTGGCGCCCGAGCTTTCCCCCAAAAAGACGGTGGAAGGTTCTGTGGGAGGCCTTGTGGGGGCTGTAGCGCTTTGTATAATATATGGCGTGGTTCTCCATGTGGCCTTTAAGCAGGAGGTAAGCTATATTCGGTTTGCCCTTTACGGTTTTCTGGGCAGCATTGTATCCCAAATCGGGGACCTGTCTTTTTCCTATATCAAGCGGCAATACGGACTGAAGGACTTCGGAAATATTTTTCCCGGTCACGGTGGGGTGCTGGACCGGTTTGATAGCGTGATATTCTGCGCACCCCTGATGGAAATACTGATCCGCTGGTTTCCCGCCGTATTTTAAGTAAAAGAGGGGCGTAGTTTGTCAAGCTTAGGGATGACCATACGATAGCTTTAAAAAGGGCGGCGACAGGTGCTACAGGCTCGCCGCGGATGAGACCTGCCTTACGGTGGCGGAGCATGGCGAGAATGGAACGGACGCAAAGCTGGTTCTCTTCAAACGCTGGAATGATACCTGATGCCAGCCGGAAGGGAGCAAGGCGCGGTTTTTCGTTGACAGGCTTATTTTCTGAAAACAGGTGATCGAGATGTCAAAAGCAATTTCTCTTCTGGGTTCTACTGGTTCCATTGGAAGACAGACCCTTGAGGTGTGCGAGGCGTTGGGGATCCCGGTGCTGGCTTTGACGGCCAATCAAAATGTGGAACTGTTGGAAGCCCAGTGCCGGAAGTTTCGTCCCTCTTTGGCGGCCTGCATGGACCCGGAAGCGGCCCGGACCTTAAAAATCAAGCTGGCCGATACTGGTATAAAAGTTTTTTCCGGCATGGAGGGGCTTCTGGAGGCGGCGATAGTGGAGGGAGCTGACACGGTCCTCACCGCTGTTATGGGTATGGTGGGCTTACGTCCGACCTTGGCGGCGTTGGAGCGTGGAAAGCGGGTGGCCCTTGCCAATAAGGAAACTATGGTATGCGCTGGAGAATTGGTCACCGCCGCGGCGGAAGCGTACCGTGGAGAGGTCATCCCCGTGGACTCTGAGCACTCCGCCCTTTTTCAGTGTCTCCAGTGCAATGGGGCCCGGGGAGAGGTCAAGCGGCTGATCCTTACCGCGTCTGGTGGGCCGTTTTGGGGAAAAACACGGAATGAGCTGGAGGGTGTTACACTGGCGGATGCCCTGAAGCACCCGAACTGGTCTATGGGGGCAAAAATTACGGTGGATTCGGCCACCATGATGAATAAGGGGCTGGAGGTCATTGAGGCCATGCGGCTTTATCAGATGCCCCTTGAAAAAATTTCGGTGGTCATTCACAGGGAGAGTATCATTCACTCCCTTGTGGAATACTGTGATAATGCCGTTCTGGCCCAACTGGGTGCGCCTGACATGCGTTTGCCCATTCAGTACGCACTGACCTATCCCTCCCGGGAGCCGGGTCCGGCCAGTGAGCTGGACCTGCTGGGGTGTTCCAGCCTGACCTTTGCGCCGCCCGATGAGGAAAATTTTCCCTGCTTGGCGCTGGCCAAGGAGGCGGCTCGTGTGGGGGGAACGGCTACCGCTATTTTGAACGGCGCCAACGAGGTGGCGGTGGCGGATTTTTTGGCGGGGAAGATCGGCTTTATGGACATCCCACGGCGGGTAGAGAAAGCGATGTCTGCCGTCTCGGTAGTCCAGTCTCCTGGGCTTGAAGATATTTTCCTTGCCGATGCCGCCGCTCGACAGGCTGCAATTTGATGATGAGGTGACTTCATGCTGTATATCCTGATTGCCATTTTGATGTTTGGAATTCTCATTGCTCTTCACGAGTTTGGCCACTTTGCCGCGGCAAAGCTCTGTGGGGTGAAGGTGAACGAGTTTGCCATCGGTATGGGGCCGAAGATTTTGCACTGGAAGGGCAAAGAAACGGAATATACCCTTCGTGTCCTGCCCATTGGGGGGTTTTGCGCCATGGAGGGAGAGGAGGAAGGGGAGTCCCCTGATCCACGGGCGTTTCCCAACCGTCCCTGGTGGCAGCGGCTTATCATTCTTTTGGCCGGTGTGGCAATGAATTTCCTGACCGGGCTGGTCATTATCCTGTGTCTTTTTGCTTCTGCGGAGGGCTTTTATACGCCGGAGATCACTGGCTTTTCGGAGGGGACAGACTTAACCGCTCAGCAGTTTCTTCAGGTGGGAGACAGGATCACCAACGTGGATGGGCATGCTGTCTATCTTCAGACGGATATTAGCTTTTTCCTCAGCCGGGTAACAGGGGACAAGGTGCAAGTAACAGTCCGGCGGGGAGATGACACGATCCAGAATGAAATCCCCCTGACCGAGGTCGTTCAGGAGGATGGAACTACCCAGCGTATGCTGGGTATCCATCTTGGAGGAGTGGAACAGGCTACCTTTGGGATCAAGCTGAAAAACGCCTGGTTCCAGGCGATCGATTATGTACGGGTGGTATGGATCAGCCTTGGAGACTTGGTTTCCGGGCGGGTCGGATTTCGGGATATGTCCGGCGTGGTCGGCATTGTGGATATGGTAGGCGATCTTGGAGAAGAGGGTGCCGCGGCGGCAGAGGAGGCCGGGACCTCACCGCTTCTGGGGGCGCTGGAAAACATCCTTTGGTTTGGTGGGTTTATTGCCATCAACCTGGCGGTAATGAACCTGTTGCCAATTCCAGCGTTGGACGGTGGACAGATTTTCTTTATGGCCATCAATGGTATTCTTCTGGCGGTCCGGGGTAAGAAGCTGGATCCCAAATATCAGGGCTGGGTCTCCGCCGCTGGTTTTGCGGTTTTGATGCTGCTTATGATAGCGGTTACCATTAGCGATGTGTTCAAACTTTTCGGAAGGTAAGGCGGGAGAAAAATGAAAAAGCGGTCGACACGAAGGATCACTGTGGGAGGGATCCCGGTTGGGGGAGGGGCCCCGGTGACCATCCAGTCTATGTGCAATACCCGTACTGATGATGTCCGGGCTACTGTGCGGCAGATTGCCGAATTGACGGCGGCAGGGTGTGAGATCATTCGGGTGGCAGTGCCTGATATGGCCGCTGTTCAGGCTATCAGCGAGATTAAAAAGAATATTTCTATCCCCTTGGTGGTGGATATCCACTTTGACTATCGGCTGGCTTTAGAATGCGTCAGTCAAGGCTGTGACGCGGTGCGGATCAATCCGGGAAATATCGGCTCACCTGAACGGGTCGCTATGGTGGCCAATGCCTGTAAAGAGAAAAGCCTTCCTATCCGAATTGGAGTCAACGGTGGTTCCTTGGAAAAATCTTTGTTGGAAAAATACGGCGGCGTGACGCCGGAGGCGTTGGTGGAATCCGCCTTTGGGCACATCAAATTGCTGGAGGACTGCGGGTTTACCGACATCTGTGTTTCCCTTAAATCCTCCTCGGTGCCTGTGACTATGGAGGCTTACCGGCTGATGAGCGAACGGAGCGACTATCCCTTACATATTGGTGTGACTGAGACCGGGACCCCCAAAATGGGAATTTTGAAATCCGCAGTCGGTATCGGTGGCCTACTGGCTCTGGGGATCGGAGATACCATACGGGTGTCTCTTTCTGCTGACCCGGTGGAGGAGGTCTATGCGGCCAAGGATATTTTGAAAGCGGCTGGAATTCGGAGGGATGGCCCTGAGCTGATTTCCTGCCCCACCTGCGGAAGGACCCAGATCAACCTGATCGCTCTGGCCAACGAGGTGGAGGGGCGGCTGAAAACAGTGGACAAGCCGATCACGGTGGCGGTCATGGGATGTGTGGTCAATGGCCCCGGAGAGGCCCGGGCCGCCGATGTGGGCATTGCCGGAGGGATCGGTGAGGGTTTGCTGTTCAAAAAGGGTGAAATTGTCAAAAAGGTTCCTCAAGAGCGGTTGGTGGACGAGCTTTTTGGGCTGATCGAGGAGCTGTAAGGCCCGGACTGACCGGTATTAAACTGGAGCATGGCGATGGTCAGGCCAGCGTGTTTGACGCATGGCGTCCGAATCGTGGGCAGAATATATATTCATGGTGAGGCCGTTGTGGAATAGCAGGGAGGAGACCGTGGAAGAAAAAAATATCCTGTGTGTGACTGAGCGCTTAATTGTTCGGCGGTTTGAAGCGGAGGACCTGGAAGAGCTTTATGGTCTTCTTTCTGATCCGAAGGTTATGGAGTGTCTGGAGCCGCCCTATACCTATGAACAGAGCGGGGAATTCCTAAGAATCGCCGGACTGGCGGATCCACCCTTGATTTACGCGGTGGAGGACAAGACGGGAAGCTTTGCGGGGTATGTGATCTACCACGACTACGGCAAGAACAGTGTAGAGTTGGGATGGGTATTAAATCCGAAGCAATGGGGGAAAGGATATGCCCATGAGCTGACCGGGGCGCTGTTGACGAGAGCCGGGGACAAGTATTCCTTTGCGGTTATTGAGTGTGTTCCGCGGCAGGAGGCTACCCAAGCCATTGCCAGAAAAAATGGATTTAGTTATTTAGGCATGGAAGACGGGTGCCAGGTATATCAGAAAAAACTGAAATGAAAGGGTTTCCCCAAAGGAACTGAAATGGAATTTATCAAGCTGCGTGAGTATCCTCAACTGGCGAAGGAGGCCGCCCGGTGGTTCCATGAAAAGTGGAACATCCCTTTGGAGGCCTATGAGGAAAGTATTGAAGAATGTCTGTCGGGAAGAAAACCTGTACCCCAATGGTACATAGCGATCGCTGGGGAGCGGATCGTGGGAGGATTGGGGGTCATCGAAAATGACTTCCATGAGAGAAAAGATCTGACTCCCAATGTGTGCGCGGTTTATGTGGAAAAAGAGTTTCGCTGCCGGGGGATTGCGGGAGAGCTACTGAGTCTGGTCTCCCAGGATATGGGCGAGCGGGGGATAAACACGCTGTATCTTCTGACGGATCATGATTCTTTCTATGAGAAATATGCCTGGGAGTTTCTTTGCATGGTCCAAGGAGATGGAGAGGAGAGTCCTGGCAGGATGTATGTGCATGAAAACCAGATGTGAGAATAGAAGCAAGGAGTAGGACGAATGGCCCAGGAAAAATTACGCTTTTTGACCCTGTTTGGAAATTATAGGCCGAATATGACCACTGCCGCATTGTTGGAAGCCTGGAAGGTTGAGAAAGCGGTGGTGGACAAGCACACCAGGACCCTTCGGGTCGTGGTGAATTGCCAGTGTGCCGTGGAGCCCGCGTTGAAAATCGTGGTGGAGCGGGACCTGGCCTTGGCCTACCGGGTTGAGCGGGCGGAATTGGTGTTTCAGAGAGAGGCGCCTGATGAGGAAGATATTCCGTTACCTGAGCCTCCCGGGGAGGAAATGGCGGCGCCGGAGGCGTGTCCTCCTGCGGCGGATATTCTGCCGCAGGGAGAGCAGGATCCCTTTCGGCAAACTGAGGCGCTACGTCGAAAAGCAATTGAGAGCATCCAGCCGTCCCGTACGGAAGTGCGGAAGACGAGAAAAGAGAAGAGGGGCGAAAAACTGATTTTTGGACGCCGGGAGATTCGGGGAGATAGCGTTCCCATGTCTGAATTGAATCTGGATATGGGGAATGTGGTGGTAGAGGGGGATGTGTTTGCCATCAACCACCGGGAACTGAAAAAGGGGAACGCTTGGGTGGTGTCTTTTGATATCACAGATTATACTGGTTCTGTCCGCGTAAATGAGTTTTTTAATGGAGACGAAGGCAAGCCTTTGGTAGAAGGGGTGCAGGAGGGACAGCATCTCAAGGTCCAGGGCAAGCTGGCAGTGGATAAGTTTACCGGGGACATAGTGTTAAAGCCCTATACCGTCCAACTGGGAGAGAAAACCCAGCGGCAGGATAACGCCCCGGAAAAGCGGGTGGAGCTCCATCTTCATACCGCCATGTCGGCTATGGATGCGCTGGCTCCCGCCAAGGATCTGGTCAAACGGGCGGAAAGCTGGGGGCACCGGGCGGTCGCTATTACGGACCACGGCGTAGCACAGGCTTTCCCCGACGCTTGGCATGCCGCGAAAAATATTAAGCTCCTTTACGGAGTGGAAGCCTATTTTATCAATGACATGGACGACCGGGTGGTGGTCCACGGGAAGATCGACCAGGACTTTCACGGGGAAGTGGTTTGCTTCGATATTGAGACCACTGGTCTGAATAAAACCAAGGATACGATCATTGAAATCGGGGCAGCCATTCTTCGGGACGGACAGGTTTGCGAGACCTTCAATACCTTTGTGGACCCGAGGCGGCCGGTGCCCCGGGAAATTGTAGAGCTGACAGGGATCACGGACAAGATGCTGGAGGGAGCGCCGGGGCAGGATGAAGCGGTAACGGCCTTTCTGGAATTTGCGGGAGGCCGGCCCTTGGCGGCGCACAATGCTGAATTTGATATTGGCTTTATTTCTTTGGCCTGCGACCGAATGGGGCAAAAGCTGAAAAACCCATGGGTGGATTCCCTGATCCTGGCCCAGAATCTGCTGCCGGAGCTGAAAAACTTTAAGCTGGATACGGTAGCCAACCACCTGAACCTTCCGGCCTTCAATCATCACAGGGCAAGCGATGACGCCGCCACGGTGGGGTACATGCTGATCCCGTTTTTTCAGATGCTGGAGGAGAGGGGGATACGAAATTTTGAAGAGATCAATCCGGCGATGGTGTCGCTGCGGAAGCTGGGGAAGGTCAGGCGTCAGCCGAAGCATCTTATTATTCTTGCGAAAAATCAGCAGGGCTTGCGGGATCTGTATCACCTGATCTCAGATTCTTTTCTGAAGCATTACAAGCGCAATCCCATCATTCCAAAAAGCGAGCTGGAGCAATACCGGGATGGTCTGATTATCGGCTCGGCCTGCCAGGCGGGCGAGCTTTACGATGCTGTCTATAAGCGGAAAGACTGGGAAGAGCTGAAGCGTCTGGCCTCCTGGTATGATTTTTTGGAGATCCAGCCCCTTTGCAACAATGCCTTTATGCTTCGGCCGGACAAGCACACCGGGAAGCCTATGGTGGACAGTGTGGAGGAGCTGAAGGAATTCAACAGAACCATCCTGGCGCTGGGGAAAGAGGTGGACCGGCCGGTTTGCGCGACTGGCGACGTCCACTTTATGGATCCTCAGGATGAGATCTACCGTCATATTTTGCTGGATTCCAAGGGGTTTGATGATTGTGACGAGCCCTTGCCCATCTATTTTAAGACGACCGAAGAGATGCTGGAGGAGTTTGCGTATCTGGGGGAGGAAGACTGCCATAAGGTGGTGATCCGGGACCCTAATCTGATCGCCGATATGTGCGAACGGATGGATCCTTTGCCCAAAGGACTTTTTGCGCCCAAATTGGAGAATTCCGCCCAGGAGCTGGAGAGCCTGGTCTATAATAAGGCCCATGAGCTATACGGAGACGAGTTACCAAAGGTAGTACAGGATCGAATTGACCTGGAGCTTCCGGGTATCATTATGCGAAAGTACGATGTGATCTACATGTCTGCCCAAAAGCTGGTGCAGAATTCTTTGGAGCATGGCTATCTGGTGGGGTCCCGGGGGTCGGTGGGTTCCTCTATTGTGGCATTCCTTTCCGGCATTACAGAGGTGAACTCTCTGCCGCCTCATTACCGCTGCCCTAAGTGCAAGCACGCGGATTTTGAGTTTGGCCCGGTCAATCACTATGGCTGTGGGGCGGATATGCCGGATGCGCTGTGCCCGGTATGCGGGACGCCTTACGCAAAGGACGGCTTTGATATTCCTTTTGAAACCTTCCTGGGCTTTGGGGGAGACAAGGTACCTGATATTGACCTGAACTTCTCGGATGAATACCAAGCCAAAGCCCACCGCTATACGTTTGAGCTTTTTGGCGAAAGCCATGTCTTTCGGGCTGGAACCATTGGCACGGTGGCGGCAAAAACCGCCTATGGCTATGTAAAAAAATACTTGGAAAAGCGGGGGCTCCGCGCCACGGCTGCGGAGGAAAACCGACTGTCTATCGGCTGTACGGGGGTGAAACGGACCACGGGGCAGCACCCGGGCGGCATGGTGGTTATTCCACAGGACCGGGAGATCTATGATTTTTGCCCGGTCCAGCATCCTGCGGAAAAGGAAGATGCTGAGATCATTACCACCCATTTTGAATATCACTCCATGGAATCCAACCTGTTGAAGCTGGATATGCTGGGCCATCAGGATCCCACCATGATCCGTATGCTGGAGGACCTCACCGGGGTGAATGCCAGGACGGATATTTCCTTGGATGATCCGGAAACCATGAGTCTTTTTACCACCTCGGAAAAGCTGGGTTTCCTGGATGATCCCATCTTGGGCCCCACTGGCGCGGTGGCCATCCCGGAATTCAACACCCAATTTACCCGGCAGATGCTGATGGATACCGAACCCACCAACTTTAATACGTTGGTCCGGCTTTCGGGCTTTTCCCACGGTACCGATGTGTGGCTGGGAAATGCCCGGGACCTGATCGTCAGCGGCACAGCTACAGTTTTGGAGACAGTAGGCTGTCGTGACGACATTATGCTCTATTTGATCCAGATGGGGCTGGAACCCAAAACCGCGTTCAAGATCATGGAGGCGGTGCGGAAGGGAAAGGTAAAAAAATCCGGATTTCAGGACGGCTGGGTGGAGGATATGAAGGCCCATGATGTTCCCGACTGGTACATAGATTCTTTGGCCCGGATCGGTTATCTTTTCCCAAAGGCCCATGCGGTAGCTTACGTGATGATGGCCTTTCGGATCGCTTGGTTCAAAGTACACCGTCCTCTGGAATTTTATGCTGCGTTCTTCTCCATTCGGGCGAAGGCCTTTGACGCTACTATTATGTGTCAGGGGATGGATATGGTCAAAGCCAAAATTAAAGAGATCGCCGGAAAGATGGAGGAAAAAAAGGCGAGCGGAGTGGAGGAGGATACCTATACAACGCTGGAGGTGGTTTACGAATTTTACCTTCGTGGGTTCACCTTTCATACCATAGACATTTACCGTTCGGGAGCCAACCGCTTCCTGCCGGACGGAGAGGATGCGCTGCTGCCGCCCTTTATGGCTATCCCGGGGCTGGGGGAGGCGGCGGCCCAATCCATTGTAGAGCAACGGGATGGACGTGAATTCATCTCTATAGAGGAATTCTCTGACGCCTGTCCCAGGGTATCCAAAACCCATATTGAGCAGCTCAAACTGGCAGGCGCCTTTGACGATATGCCGGATACCAGCCAGATCACCCTGTTTTAAGCGAAAGTAGGAGAAATACTTATGTTGAACCAGAGCGAGCAAGAACGATTTTGCAAGGCCCGAAGGGCGGTCATAGAGAAAGAGTTTGGTAAGCTGAACCCCGAACAGAGAAAGGCGGTGCTGGCGACGGAGGGACCGCTGCTTCTTCTTGCGGGAGCCGGTAGTGGAAAAACCACCGTTCTCATCAACCGGGTCGCCAATTTGATGAAATACGGGCGGGGCTCCGATTGCCAGGAAGTCTCTGAATTTGTGACTTCTGAGGATCTGACTTTCCTGGAAAGCTATGCGGCAGCTTCCGTCCCGGAGGGAAAGGGAAGGGCTGAGAGGCTGTGCCAAGTAGATCCTGCCGCTCCCTGGTCTATTTTGGCGATCACCTTTACCAACAAGGCTGCGGGTGAGTTGAAAGAGCGTCTGGAACGGATGCTGGGGCCCTCGGCCAACGATATTTGGGCGTCCACCTTTCACTCATGCTGCGCCAAGATCCTTCGGCGGGATATTGATAAGCTGGGCTACAGTTCATCGTTCACGATCTATGATTCCGCGGATTCTGAGCGTGTGGTAAAGGATGCCGAAAAGGCGTTGAATGTGGATGAGAAGGCCTTTCCGCCAAAGCTGGTGATGGGATATATTTCCCGGGCAAAGGATGCTTTAAAGCTGGCCGGCGCATATGCCGATGAGTGCGCCAAGACGGGGGACTACCGTCTCAAGCGGATCTCATCCATATATCTGGAATATGAAAAGCGGCTCAAAGAGGCCAACGCACTGGATTTTGACGATCTGATCCTGCATACTGTGCTGCTTTTACAGCAGCATGAGGAGGTTCGGAGCTATTATCAGCGGAAATTTCGCTATGTGCTGGTGGACGAGTATCAGGACACCAACAATATGCAATACCATCTGGCGTCTCTGCTGGCGGGGGGCTATAAAAATTTCTGTGTAGTAGGTGATGATGACCAATCCATCTACCGTTTTCGTGGAGCGACAATCGAAAATATCCTGTCCTTTGAAAATCAGTATAAGGGCTGTCGGACCATTCGGCTGGAGCAAAACTACCGCTCCACCCAGAATATCTTGGCTTCCGCAAACCAAGTGATTCGAAACAACCAAGGCCGAAAGGGAAAGGAGCTCTGGACAGATCACGGGGACGGGGATAAGCTGCAGCTTTATACCGCTATGAATCAGGATGACGAGGCGCAGTATGTGGCTTCACAGATTTTGGCAGGCTATTCCGAAGGGAGAGGCTGGAAGGATTTTGCCATTCTTTACCGAACCAACGCACAGTCCCGGGAGCTGGAAATGTCGATGAAGCGTAACGGGGTTCCCTATCGGATCATCGGCGGGACCCGGTTTTTTGACCGGGCTGAGGTGAAGGATATGCTGGCCTATCTCTGTGTGCTGAATAATCCTGGGGATGATCTTCGGCTGCAGCGGATCATTAATAACCCACCGAGGGGGATCGGCGCGACTACGGTGGAAAAGGCTCAAAACATTGCCGCGGAAGAAGGCCGGGCCCTTTGGGATGTAGTCAGCAATGCGGAGAAATACCCGGAATTGCAAAAAGCATCCGCCAAGCTAAAAGCCTTTACAGAAATGATGGAGATACTGCGGAGCAAGGTAGGAGAGCTGCCGTTGGTGGAGCTTTATGACATGTTATGTGCCGACAGCGGATATGCCATCGCTCTGGAGGCAAAGGACACAGTGGAGGATCGGACCCGTCTGGAGAATGTTCGGGAACTGAATTCCTCCATCCAAAGCTATATGGAAAACGCCGAAGAGCCTACGCTGGCAGGCTTTTTGGATGAGATCGCACTCTATACCGACCTGGATAATCATGACCCCAATGAGGCCTGTATAGTTATGATGACCATGCACTCGGCTAAGGGACTGGAGTTCCCGGTGGTCTTTGCCGTGGGGATGGAAGAGGGGATTTTTCCTGGGATGCAAGCGATTGGCGATATGGAGGAGATGGAGGAAGAGCGCCGTATTTGTTATGTGGCTATGACCCGGGCCAAGGAAAAGCTTTATATGACTTGCGCCAATCAGCGAATGCTGTACGGAAGGACTTCCTCCAACCGGCCGTCCCGTTTTCTGGGAGAAATTCCTGAGGAGCGGGTGGAACGGAGCGGAAGGGCTGGTTTCTCGGACCAATGGAAAGTGGGAAGCGCTGATTGGCGGGATATGGGGGACGAGGACGAATATGAGATGAGACCGCGTTCCCGTTCCGCTGGATATGGACGTGCCGGCGGCGTTGAGCGGGGCGGATATTCCGGCTACAGCGGTGTTGGCCGTGCGGGGAGCCGTGGGTATGATAGAGGATATACTCCAACTGCTCAGACAGGAGGCGCGGCAAGGTCCTTTGGCGGGGGAAGCGCGGCTTTGGCCTCCAAAGCCACATCTACGCCGTTGCCGGATTTTCAAAAGGGTGAAATGGTGTCTCACAAGGCTTTCGGCCGGGGAATGGTCCTGACAGTGACCCCTATGGGGGGAGACGCTCTGCTGGAGATCGCTTTTGACAATGTTGGGACCAAGAAGCTGATGCTGAAATCGGCGGCCCAGTATATGGAAAAGCTATGACAGAAAAACAGATGCGCCGGCTTGCGAAGCCTATGCTCGCGGGAGCCGCCTTGATCTGGGGATCCTCCTTTTTCATGATGAAGGATATTGTGGAGGTGCTTCCGCCCCTTTTTTTGCTGGCCCTTCGTTTTACAGGAGGTGCTATACTGCTTGCCGCGGCTTGCTGGAAGCGGTGGCGGAATTTTACCTTTGACTATCTTTGGCGTGGGGCTGTTATGGGGATTTTTCTTTGCTCGGCCTATACCATACAGACCTTTGGGATACAGTATACGACACCGTCCAATAACGCATTTCTCACCGCGACGTATTGCGTGATCGTGCCGTTCTTATACTGGGTGGTGATGGGAAGGCGGCCTGACCGATACCATTTGCTGGCGGCGTGGCGCTGGTGTCCACCGCGGGAGAATTTATTCTTGGGTTAGGGGACAGCCTGACCTTGATCGGAGCGTTTTTTTACGCCTCGCATATCATTGCGGTGGAGAAGGTGTCGGAAGATGAAAAGGATATTTACTTGCTTACTGTTCTGCAGTTTGGCATGGCGGCGGTAATTTGCTGGCTGGGAAGCTTCGTCGCCGGAGGATTTCCGCCCCTTACGGTATTTACGCCGTCCGTTTTGATTCAATTGGCCTACCTTACGGTGATGTGTACCACTGTGGCCCTTCTGTTTCAAAATGTAGGACAGATCTGGTCGGACCCAGCCACCGCTGCCATCTTGCTTTCCCTGGAATCGGTATTTGGCGCTGTTTTTTCAGTGCTATTCTATCACGACCCTGTCACGCCACGCCTGATACTGGGATTTTGCCTTATTTTTGCGGCAGTTCTCTGCGTGGAGACCAAGCTTTCTTTCCTGCGTCGTAAAGAATAAAAAGGTCCCGCCCTCTCAAAGGGCGGGACCTTTTTGATCAAACAAAGGGCAAAAGCTCTTCCAGTGTTTTGACAGAATGATGGCTGTTTTGCACCACTTCCGACCAGCGAGTTTCGTAGAAATCATCGTATACACCGATGACTGTGAATCCGGCGTTACGGGCGGCCAGACAATTGTCTGGCGCATCTTCCAGTAAGACGCAATGGGCGGGGGAGACCCCAAAGTGAGCGGCGGCAATGCGGTAAATTTCAGGATCCCGCTTTTCCAGACCGTGGTCCTGAGCAAAGAAAAGCTCTTCAAAATAAGGGGATAGCTTATGGTGAGTGACCGCCGCATGGCATAGGTCGGGGTGCGAGGCGGTGAGGAGAGTCATTCGGTGTCCTTGAAGCTGAAGCAGAGCAAGAAGCTCATGGGCGCCCGGCTTCAAAGGAATGGTGTGGGAATAGGAATCAAAGGCCAGAGCCCGCCACTCATCCATGATCGATTGGGGTGAATCCTCCAAATGATAATAGTCTTTTGTATATTGAGCAGCCACAGGAAATATGGAGTGGCCCACAGCGAAAACATACTCCTGGGTAGGCTTCAGGCCACGACGCCCCAAAAACTCATTATCCACATTGAGCCAGACGCCATTGGAGTCCAGCAAGGTCCCGTCCAAATCGAAAAAAATCATAGATAAAACCTCCAGGGGAAATCCACAGCCTCCCCGGCGTAGTCAATGCCAATGCGTTTCCCTACCTTGATGTCTCTGGGCGGGGTATGGGGGTCTGTCAAATAAAGCGGATCCCCGGAGAGAAGGATCCCGTTTTCCTTTTTGGTGAGGGATAAGCCTTTGCAGAGCTTTCCGGGGCCGTTAAGAAAATTCTTCCGCTGGTAGGAGGAAAGCGTGGCGTAGTTTTGGCCAAAACGAATATGAGCAAGGGCCTCCCGGTCAGCCGGAGTCACCGGCTCG
>CAJUEU010000001.1:68027-98147 GCA_910585735.1 uncultured Oscillospiraceae bacterium
CGGCTCGGCGCCCCGGACCAGAACAGCGGCAGGCTCTCCCTCGGCCTCGGTAACGAAGTTGAGACAGTGGTACATTCCGTATATGAGATAGATATACACAGTCCCTGGCTGGGCATACAAGGTCTCTGTGCGGGGGGTGCGCTTATAGCCGTATGCGTGGCAGGCTTTGTCCATCCGGCCGATATAGGCTTCGGTTTCGGTGATACGGACCGTCGCCGTTTTTCCGGCCACAGAACGGACAAGGTGCATGCCCAAAAGCTCCCGGGCCACAGTCAGGGTATCGCGGGCGAAGAAATTCAGAGGTAAACGGTCCATATGCTCCTCCCAGTTTGAGATAAGCCATTCTACCATAGAAAGGCGGCGGGTGGCAAGGTTAAAAGATTTGTCAGAAAGTGTTAAGAGTTTCTAAATTGCCATTTTCAGGACGACCTGCTATTCTGGACAGGAAAGGGGGCAGCGGTATGGACGATGTTTTGCGGGTCAATGGCTTGACCAAACGCTACAAGGATCATTCAGTATTAAAGGGTGTGACCATGGAAATTTCCAGAGGTTCCATTTATGGCCTTGTAGGATGCAACGGAGCGGGAAAAACCACTCTGATCCGTCTGATTTGTGGGCTCCAAAGGCCGGACGGGGGAAGCTATGAGTTGTTCGGAGAGAATAACGATGGGCCAAAAATCATTTTGGCTCGCCGTGGAGTAGGGGCGGTAGTGGAAGCGCCGTCTCTTTATCAGGAGCTGACGGCGGAAGAAAATCTGAAAGTACAGTATAAAGTATTAGGACGAAAAGACTTTGAAAGCATTTCAAAGCTTTTGAAACAGGTAGATCTGGAAGGAACAGGGAAAAAGAAGGTCAAGGATTTCTCGTTGGGGATGAGACAGCGGCTGGGGATTGCCATTGCCTTGGCGGGAGAGCCTGAATTTCTCATTCTGGACGAGCCAACCAACGGTCTGGACCCCCAGGGAATGATCGAGATGCGTGAGTTTCTGAAAAAGCTGAATCAGGAGGAGGGGATCACCCTTCTGATTTCCAGCCATTTGCTCTCGGAGCTTTCACGGCTGGCCACTCATTACGGCTTTTTGGAGAACGGAAGGATCCTGCGTCAGGTGACTGCGGACATAGTGGGGGAGGACTTGGAAAGCTATTACATGGATGTTGTGGGAGGCGGTAAGCATGAATGAGCTGATGGGAGCCCACCTGTTCCGAATGAGAAGGGACAAAGCTTTTTGGGCCTGTGCTGCGGCCATGTTGGTATTCGCGGTTGGACTGATGCTCAACGGCTGCCGGCAGGCTGGGGTCATGGCGAATCTGGGCTATCAGACCGAACTGGAGAAGTATTATTTTACCCTGGCGCCGGTGGTGGGGCTTTTTGCCGGTGTGTTTTCCGGACTGTTCTTGGGGACGGAATACGCTGACGGAGCGGTTCGGAATCAGTTGATCGTTGGGCACAGCCGCAGGCAAGTCTATTTTGCCTCGCTGCTTACCAATATTTTGGCAGCTCTCCTGCTCACAGCGGCATGGCTGATGGGCGGGCTGGTGGGGATCCCCGTCCTGGGACTTTGGAAAATGAGCGGCGTTACGGTCACAATGAATATCCTCGTAGCCATCGGCTCTGCTGTGGCTCTTGCGGCTATTTTCACCCTATTGGGGATGCTGGTCACCAAGAAATCCACCGGGGTGGTGGCAGCCATGCTCCTGTTCCTGGGACTTCTGCTGACGGCTTCCTGGGTCTATAACGCACTGATGGAGCCCGAAATGACCGCCGGATTCATTATGACCGTAGACGGCGTCCAGACGGCTGAGCTCACCCCCAATCCCAACTATGTGAGCGGGGTCATGCGTAAGGTACTGGAACTGATCCTGGACGTTCTTCCCACAGGACAGGAGGCTATGCTGGCCAACGGCGGGGGCGCAAGACCCTTGCTGAACCTGATGGCCTCTGTGGCCATTACAGTGTTCACCACACTGGCAGGAATGGCGGTGTTTGAGCGGAAAGACATAAAATGAGAAAAAGAGGCCTCAGAACGGTTCATACCACTCTGAGGCCTCTTTTCTTATTCAGGAAAGCTGCTGGATGCCTTTTTCCATCCGGCGGAGGGTCTCGGCCTTGCCCAGGATCTGGCAGAGCTCCACAGCGCCGCCGGGGGTGACCGCTTTACCGCTGAGAGCGGTGCGGACCGGCCACATGATCCGACCATTTTTCAGCTCCAGCTTTTCAGCCAGGCCAACCAGGGCAGCGTGAATGGAGTCGTAGGTCCAGTCGGTCAGACCTTCCAACACGGGAAGAGTCACCTTAAGGGCCTCCAGGGAATTTTGCTCGTCGGTCTTCATCTTCTTGTGGCAATACAGCTCATTGGAATACTCCGGCAGAGCGTCGAAGAAATCCACCTGGGGGGCAATGTCACAGAGGGTGTCACACCGTCCCTGGACCAGAGGAGCGATGAGATGAAGATCAATGTCGGGAGTCTTTACGGCCTCCTTCAGATAAGGCTCAGCCACAGTGTAGAAGGCCCCGGGCTCCATCTCCCGGAGGTAGTGGGCGTTGAAGTAGTTTAGCTTCTCCCGGTCAAAGATGGCAGGGGACTTGGAGACCCCGGAGAGTTCAAAGATCTTGGACAGTTCCTCCAGGGTAAAGAATTCCTGCTCGGAGTTTTCGCCCTTGGGGGCCCACCCCAGCAGAGTCACGTAATTGAGAATAGCGTCGGTGAGGTAGCCCTGAGCCTTCAGGTCCTCATAGGAGGGGTCCCCGTGGCGCTTGGACATTTTGTTGTGGGCGTCCCGCATAACGGGGGAGCAGTGGATATACTCAGGAACCGTCCAGCCGAAGGCTTCATAGAGCAGATTGTATTTGGGGGCGGAGGAGAGGTATTCGCTGCCACGGACCACGTGAGTGATGCCCATGAGATGATCGTCCACCACGTTGGCAAAGTTGTAGGTGGGCAGTCCATCCCGTTTAAGAAGCACCTGGTCGTCCAGGGTATCATTGTCAACAGTGATGGCACCAAAGATGGCATCATGAAATGTGGTTTGTCCGCCTTGGGGGATTTTCTGTCGGATCACGAAAGGCTCTCCAGCGTCTACCCGGGCCTGGGCTTCGGCAGATGACAGGCTTCGGCAGGGGTCCTCGGTCTTCTCAAAGTTGCCGCTGTCCTCAGCCGACTCGGTCTTATCACAGAAGCAGTAGTAGGCGGCGCCCCTTTCCACCAAAAGCTTGGCGTACTGGGCGTATAGGTCCCGGCGCTCGGTCTGAATGTAGGGACCCACGGGGCCTCCCAGATCGGGGCCCTCGTCCCAGGTAAGGCCGCACTCCTTCAGGGTGCTGTAGATGATCTCGGTGGCGCCTTCCACAAAGCGGCCCTGGTCAGTGTCCTCAATGCGGAGAATAAACTTACCGCCGCCATGCCGGGCAATGAGCCAGGTATAGAGGGCGGTACGGAGATTGCCCACGTGCATATAGCCGGTGGGGGAGGGAGCAAAACGGGTGCGGACCTCCCCTGTGGGAATGCGGCTTTCCAAATCCTGATACCATGTCATATCCATGATGAATTCCTCCAAACGCTGTCGATAGTCCTTTCATTTTATACGTACAAGGAGAACTTGTCAAGGGCGGGAAAATGTGTTATGATAATCCAACATGGGGTAATATGACAAAAAGGCGGTTCCCCTTTGAAAGGAGCTTCACTATGGAAAATCAAAAGAAGGTTATGCTGTCAGGGATTAAACCTACCGGTGATTTAACCCTGGGTTCCTATCTTGGAGCTATTAAGAATTGGGCGGAGCGGGCTGAACAGTATGACTGCTATTATTTTATGGCTGATCTTCATGCCATCACTGTGCGCAATGACCCTGCTACTTTGCGGCGTCGGACACTTGAGCAGCTGGCGCAGTATATTGCTTGCGGACTGAACCCGGAGAAGAACACGCTTTTTATTCAGTCCCATGTTCATCAACACGCAGAGCTGGGGTGGGTGCTCAATTGCTATGCCATGTTCGGGGAGCTCTCCCGCATGACCCAATTTAAGGATAAATCCGCTAAAAATGCGGATAACATCAACGGAGGCCTTTTTACCTATCCGTGCTTGATGGCGGCAGATATTCTGCTTTATCAGCCCGATGTGGTTCCTGTGGGGGATGACCAAAAACAGCATGTGGAGTTGGCACGGAATATTGTGCAGCGGTTCAACGGTGTTTACGGCGATGTGTTCAAGATGCCGGAACCCTATGTGCCCAAGGTGGGTGCCAGGATCATGAATTTGGTAGACCCCAAATCGAAAATGAGTAAGAGTGATGATTTGGACACCGGGCGGGTGCTGGTGATGGACGACCCCGCTGTTATTATGAAGCAATTCAAACGGGCGATTACGGACAGTGACACAGAAAAGTGTGTTCGTTACGATCCCGAGAATAAACCCGGAGTCGCCAACCTAATGCAGATCTATGCCTCTGTGACCGGCAAGAGCTTTGAGGAGATCGAGAAGGAATTTGATGGGCTGGGCTATGGGGCCTTTAAGCCTGCGGTAGGCGAGGCTGTGGTAGAATGCCTGCGGCCTATCCGGGAAGAGACCCGGCGACTTTTGGACGACAAGGGGTATTTGGAGGGAGTTTACCGCGCCGGAGCGGAAAAAGCTTCCTATGTAGCCAATAAGACGTTGCGGAAGGTCTACAAAAAGGTGGGCTTTCTTTCTCAGTGATGGACCAAAAGGGAGAAGGGAACTTTTTCTATCTTCTGTCGTCTGAATTTAAGATAGGTCAATAAAAAGAGATCCGGCTGTAGCCGGCACAAAGGAGAACCCAATATGCCGATTTCGGTGGAAGTGATTGGACAGGTGGCGGCCGCTCTGGGGGTTGCTTTTTTGATTGCGTTGATCCTTACGCCTGTCGTTCGAAGCTTGGCGGTGAAGGTGGGGGCGGTGGACATCCCAAAGGACAACCGGCGGATGCACGACCATCCCATTCCACGTATGGGTGGACTGGCAATTTTCTTTGGCTTTTTGCTCAGTACATTGATTTTTGTGCCCCTGACTGAGCAGTATAGAGGTATGCTGCTGGGGGCGGTCATTATTGTAGTGTTGGGGATTTTTGACGACATTTATGCCCTTCGGGCGCTTTTTAAGCTGGTGGTGCAGATCATCGCGGCCCTCATTGCTGTATTTTCCGGCAATCTAATTGAATATATCGCAAATCCCAATATTTTTTCCTCGAACCCATATTGGCAGTTTGGATGGCTGGCTTATCCCATAACTATTATCTGGATTGTTGGTATGACCAATGCTGTCAATTTGATTGATGGACTTGATGGCCTCTCCTGCGGCGTGTCCTCGATCAGTTCTCTGACCCTTCTGGTCATTGCCCTTCTTGTGAAAGAGCCTTCGGTGGCGCTTCTGGTGGCAGCTTTGGCAGGAGGCTGCCTGGGATTCTTGCCCTACAATATGAATCCGGCAAAAATTTTTATGGGAGACACCGGCTCCACATTTTTGGGATATGTGCTGGCGGTGATCTCAATTCAGGGCCTGTTTAAGATGTACACCATTATTTCCTTTGTGGTGCCGTTTCTTCTCTTTGGACTTCCGATTTTTGACACCTGCTTTGCCTTTGCTCGAAGGATCGCGCACGGACAAAGTCCCATGCACCCAGACCGGGGGCATGTCCATCATCGGCTCATTGATATGGGCTTTTCCCAAAAGCAGGCGGTGGCGGTCCTCTATGTGATCACAGCAATTTTGGGTCTTTCCGCTGTGGTCCTGACTACCAGCGGCGCGGTGAAGGCTATGCTGCTTCTGCTTGCCTTTTGTGTGGCGGGAGTGGTGGCTATGGCGGTTTATCAGAGCACTCACTTGCCCCATGGGAATCAAAGCCAGAAAAAGAAGGGGGACAAGGAGAAATGAGCGGTATAAAAGTGATGTCGGTATTTGGGACTCGGCCTGAGGCCATCAAAATGGCGCCTCTGGTAAAGGAGCTACGCAGGAGAGAGGACCTGGAAAGTCTATGCTGTGTGACGGCCCAGCATCGGGAAATGCTGGACAGTGTGCTGGATATTTTTCAAATCATCCCTGATTATGATCTGAACATCATGGAGCCTGGTCAAACCCTTTCCACCATCACAACAAAATGTCTTTTGGGCTTGGAGAAGGTTTTTCAGTCAGCAAAGCCCGATTTGGTCCTGGTCCACGGAGATACATCGACTGCTTTTTCAGCGGCGCTAGCAGCCTTTTACAGTAAGATCCCGGTGGGGCATGTGGAAGCTGGCCTGCGCACTCACGACCGCTACTCTCCTTTTCCAGAGGAGATGAATCGTACCTTGGTGGGAGATTTGGCGGAGCTTCATTTTTCTCCCACGGTGGCGAACAAGGAAAATCTGTGCCGGGAAGGAATTGAAAAGGGAATCTACTTGACAGGAAATACGGTGATAGACGCCATGGCGACCACCGTCCGCACTGACTTTCGCTTTTCCACTGAGGGCCTTAACCACATTGACTATGAAAACCAAAAAGTGATTGTTGTCACCTGCCACCGCAGGGAAAACTACGGCCAGCCAATGGAAGATATTATGTCGGCGCTGGCCTACATTGCCAAGACTTATCCCGGAGTAGAGCTGGTTTATCCTGTTCATCTTAGCCCGGTGGTCCAAGAGGTGGCCCGCCGTCATCTGGAAGGGATCGGGAACATTCATTTGATTCCGCCGGTGGATGTGGAGGAAATGCATAACCTGATGGCTCGTTGCTACATGGTGATGACCGATTCGGGGGGGCTTCAGGAGGAAGCGCCCGCCTTAGGGAAGCCTGTGCTTGTTATGCGGAAGGAGACCGAACGTCCGGAAGCCGTGGCGGCGGGTACTGTGAAGCTTGCCGGTGTGGAGTACGACAGGATCGTAGCGCTGGCTGAGGAAGTGATTATGGACCGGGAGGTGTATGATACTATGGCTCATGCGGTGAATCCATACGGGGATGGGAAGGCATGCGAGAGGATCGCTGATGCCATTGAATACCGTTTTGGATTGCGGGAGCAGTTGCCGGAGGAGTTTGTTCCAGGATAAATGGGGGGAGAGCATGGAACGGAGAAATCAAAACATTCTGATCGGTTTGATTGGGCTGGTCATTGTGGTTGCGGTTTTTTCCAGCTTTGGCCTTGCTCTTTTTACCGCGCCTACCCCTACCATTACGCTGCCGACGGCGGTCCCTTCGGAGACGCCGGGGATCGGAGATATTGCGCAGGGGGAAGGGACCCGGGTGGAAATCACGCCGGCTACTGTTCAAAGCACGATTGAAGCGCTGAGCCGGATCGGGAGCTACTCCCGAACTGTGACCACGTCTCTGGAAGGCGCCATAAATACGGCCCAGGTTTGGGTGGACGGCGGATGGACACGCTCCGACTTGAGTCTTTCCTCAGGGGTGATTGTCCATACTCTTGTGGGAGACGGTACTGTCTGGCGCTGGTATGGAAATGATCCCACTGTGATCACTTGGGCAGAGGAAGAAGGGGCCGTGGATATTGAAAGCCAGCGCATCCCCACCTATGAGGATGTGCTGGCTCTGGAGCCTTCTTCCATCACCTCTGCCGGGTATGGAGAGCGGGATGGATATCTCTGCATCAATGTGGAGGTAGATGTGCCGGAGTTGGGGCAGAAGGAACGGTATTGGGTGTCAACAGAGAATGGTCTGCTGGTGGCAGCCGAAACCGAGGTAGATGGGGCGGTAGTCTGGGCTATGACGACCACAGTGCCCGAGATCCCGATTCCCTCCAACGCCTCCTTTTCATTGCCGGACGGTACTTCGCTTCACCAAGTGGGAGGACAGTAGGCTGCTCATAAGATGAGCATGAGTCCTAAGGTGATGAGAAGCTCCAGATTGTCCTCACGGTCGTCCAGAAAAAGAAAGAGGAGAATCAGTAAGAGCAGAACGTCGCCGGTATCCAAGCTTTCCAATTTGAGGCTTTTGAGCAGCAGAGACAGGCCGCCTTTTTTGGGAGAGGAGCCGGTCTCCAGAGACGAGGGTACGCCGGGCGGCTCAAAGCTGGCTGCTGGGTCTTGGGGAAGGTAGGGGTTATACACCACTGCCACCCTCTTCCTTCAGGAGCTGGATCGCCACGCGAACGACACGGGACAATCGGGAGATTTTTTCCGCTTTTTCCATTTTCTCCAACCGTTCTTCCTTGAGAAAAGGTTTTAGCGCGGTAAGTAAAGCGGTTTTTTCGTCGTCTTGGGAGGAATATTCTGAAAAGACCCGAAGGGCAATAGAGATCAGCTTGGGGTCAATGTCCGGGAGAGCGCTGCCGCTCAAAGCGCCTAAAAGGGAAGAGAGGTCAGGCGCCTGCTGAGACGGGAGGTCGTCAGCCGCGGGAGCGGGCGTATCCACGGGGACAAATTCGATATCTTGGGCCTCGGGCTCAGGCATGTGTGGAGCAGCGTTTTGGGATGGATCATTTCCAGTGAGGGCCCGGGCAATGGCGGTGATCTGCCCCATAGTCTCCGGGTCACCTAATATGGCTTGTAGCTGTTCTTGCAGGTCGGCTATGGGGATCACCTCCGTTTACGAATTCAATCGCTCAAGCTTTGGTCTTTTTTTGAAGCCCTTCCACCGCGTGAGCCCCTTCTGGGGTGCCCATGACCTGATTGAGCAAGCCCATCAGTTCTTCCGGCTTTCCCTTCGCCGCGGCTTGGGCGGCGGCCTGTAAGCCGCTTCCGGCTTTTTGGTTGAGCAGGCTCATAAGTTTCTGGGTCTCCGGGGAGGAGAGCAGGGACTTCAGAGCGGCGGGATCCCCAAGAAGTTTGGCGGCTTGTGGATCTTTTTTCAGGATATCCAGCGTGGGATCGGGGTTTGGCATGAAGCATCCCTCCGTGCAATTTATTTGGGTTCGCTTTATTATATGAATCATGACAGGAAAGGTGACTCAATATGAAATGGCTTGTATTTTCAGACTCTCATGGAAATCTGAATTATATGAAGCAGGCGGTGGAGGCGGAAAAGCCGGATAAGGTACTTCATTTAGGGGATGTGATCCGTGACGCAAAACAGCTTCAGGAAAGCTTTCCTGAATTGAATATGGAGTGGGTCGTGGGAAACTGCGACGGCTATAACGGGGATGACAGCGCTCCGTCGGAGAAGGAGATCTTCATGGGAGAAAAGAGACTTCTGATCTGCCATGGACATACCTACCAGGTGAAGCTGGGGATCGGAATGCTCACCAACGAGGCGCGGGGAAGAGGGGCCGACGCAGTCCTCTTTGGACATACGCACGAACCCCTGTGCTTTATGGAGGGAAATCTGTGGATCATGAATCCTGGTACGTGCAGCGGAGTGCCCAGAGCCACATATGGAGTGATGGAGCTGGTGGACGGAAAGCTGACTTGCCGAACGGCGGATGCTAAAAAGCTGGGGATGGGCGGCGAGAAGGAGAAAAGACGCTGGTTTTTTAGAAAGAGTCTGAATCGTAATTTTCAACAGTTTCTTCAAATATATATGAGAGAAAGGGTTGTGAAAGAATGAAGTACGATTTTACCAGCATTATGGAGCGAAAAGGGAAGGATGCCATTGCGTTGGATAATCTGGGGGTAGGTTTTGCCCCGGGAGTACCCAAGGATGGATTTGACGCGATCCCCATGTGGATTGCCGACATGAATTTTCCTCTGTGCCCCACGATTCCTGAGGCTATCATTGAACGGGCGAAAGAGCCCCACTATGGTTATTTCTCTCCCCGGCAGGAGTATTTTGATGAGATCATCCGCTGGCAGGAGACACGTAATGGAGTCAGGGGATTGACCAAGGAGCACATTGGCTATGAAAATGGCGTCTTGGGCGGTGTGGTCTCAGCACTCAATGTTCTTTGCTCCAGAGGAGATAATGTGCTTCTTCATTCTCCTACATACATCGGGTTTACTGCCAGCCTGACCAACAATGGCTACAATATTGTTCATTCCCCCTTGGTGAAGGATGAACAGGACATTTGGCGGATGGATTTTGCCGATATGGAAAAGAAAATCGTGGAGAATAAGATCCATGCTATGGTATTCTGTTCACCACACAATCCCTGTGGCCGGGTCTGGGAGCGCTGGGAGCTGGAAAAAGTGATGGAGCTGTGCGAAAAGTATGATGTGAAGGTGGTTTCCGATGAGATCTGGTCTGACATCATCCTGGCGGGACACAAGCATATCCCCACACAGATGACCAACGAATGGGCCCGGCAGAATGTGGTGGCTATGTATGCCCCCTCCAAGACCTTCAATTTGGCCGGACTGGTGGGCTCCTATCACATCATCTATAATAAGACTCTGCGGGAGCGGGTGGAGAAGGAATCCTCCCTGGGCCACTATAACAGCATGAACCTGCTTTCCATGTATGCTCTGATTGGCGCATACAAGCCCGAGGGATATGAGTGGGCGGACGAACTGCGGGAGACCATTACCGGCAACGTGGACTGGGCGGTAGATTATATCAGGAACCATTTTGAGGGTGTGGAGGTTTCCAAGCCTCAGGGGACCTATATGCTTTTTGTGGACTGCACCAAATGGTGTGCGACCCACAATAAGACCATTGAGGATGTGGAGCGGGCCTGCTGGGATGTGGGCGTGGCGATCCAGGACGGCAGAATGTTCCATGGTCCTTGTCACCTGCGGATGAACCTGGCACTGCCCCTGAGCCGGGTCCAGGAGGCCTTCCACCGTTTGGATCAGTACGTGTTCAATGCCTGAGAGGATCTATTTTTGAGAGGAGTTGCTGTTATGAAAGTCATTAGTACCGATAAGGCGCCGGGAGCCATCGGACCGTATTCCCAGGGCTATGAGGCTGGCGGTCTGGTCATTACCTCAGGTCAGCTTCCAGTGGATTCCGCTACCGGGGCCATGCCGGAAGGTATTGCCGCCCAGGCGGAGGAGAGCTGCAAAAATGTGGGCGCCATTCTGGCCGCTGCCGGGGTAGGTTTTGACAAGGTTATCAAAACGACCTGTTTTCTGGCTGATATGGGCGATTTTGCCGCTTTTAACGAGGTGTACGCCAAATACTTCACCTCCAAGCCTGCACGGAGCTGCGTGGCTGTTAAGACTCTGCCCAAGAACGCGCTTTGCGAGATCGAGGCCATTGCGGTCAAGGAGTAAGCCCAACATATTTGATCCCACAGAAAAAGAAGCACCGAAGGAACCTTTTCTGGTTCCTTCGGTGCTTTTTGACGCACGATACCTTACTGATTGGTTTTTGGCTTGATTCCCAGCTTCTCAAAGGATTTGTCGAAGGGGGGATAGGCAATGCCCTTTTCGGTGATGACTCCTGTGATGAGTGTGTGGTCGGTCACGTCAAAGGCGGGGTTGAACACCTTGACCCCCTCGGGGGCCATGCGCTGGGCATACCAGGTCTCGGTGACCTCTTCAGGCTTACGCTCCTCGATGACGATCTCGTCCCCGGTGGCGATGGAGAGGTCGATGGTGGAGGTGGGTACGCAGGTAAAAATGGGAATGCCGTAGTGCTTGGCCAGGATGGCCACAGCACTGGTGCCGATCTTGTTGGCAAAGTCCCCGTTGGCCGCCATTCGGTCACAGCCCACAAAGATAATATCCACCTTGCCCCGCTTCATCAGCAGAGAGGCCATGTTGTCGCAGAGCAGGGTGGTGTCCACTCCGGCGGTCTGCATCTCAAAGGCGGAGAGCCGTGCCCCTTGGAGCAAGGGACGGGTTTCGTCGCAATAGACCCGCAGGTCGTCCCAGCCATTCTCAAGAGCCACATACACGGGAGCCAGGGCGGTACCGTATTTGGCGGTGGCCAGAGTGCCGGCGTTGCAGTGGGTCAGGATGCCGTCCCCGCGGTGGAGCAGTTCAAAGCCAAGCTGGCCGATAGAGCGGCTGATGGCGATGTCCTCCTCACGGATGGCGTGGGCCTCCTGAAGGAGCCGCTTCTTCATATCAGCGATTGTGAGGACGGCCCTGTTCTCGTCCAGCACGTTCTCCATCCGCTTCAGCGCCCAGGACAGGTTGACGGCGGTGGGACGGGCGGAGTCCAGATATGCTTTTTGCTTGCGGAAGTTATCACAGAAGGCATCCATATCCCCGGTCTCCAACTGGGCGGAAAGCAGGTAGATACCGTAGGCGGCGGCCACGCCGATGGCGGGAGCTCCCCGTACCCGGAGGGCATAAATAGCCTCCCAAATGTCCTCTGCCTTGGAAAGATGGAGGTACTTGACCTCGCAGGGAAGAAGGGTCTGGTCCAGGATCACAAGCTCTTTTTCATCCTCGGACAATACCACGCTATTCAGACTTAGGGCGTTCATGGAAATTCCTCGCTTTCCGGGGCCGGAGCCCACTATAATGTTGCTATTAGAGTATCATGATTCGACTCGGATTGCAACGTCTGAGAAAGGAAAAACAGCCGGAATTTTTAAAAATTTCCGAATAGCGGAGAAAGAGGTGATTTTGCTTGACTTTTTTTCTGTTTTCCCCTATACTAATAGCGACAAAAGGCAAGGAAGGGGAGGAGTACGCCCCGGGGGAAGCAAAGAGAGGAGCCGGTCGGTGTAAGGCTCTCAGAACCCGGAACGGAAGGTCGCCCCGGAGCCGCGGACCCCAGCGTGGGGGCTGATACCCCTTATCGGCCCTACGTAAGGTTTGTCGTTTCCCTCGTTACGGGAGCAGAGTGCGGGCATATCCTGCCCGAATTCAGGTGGTACCACGGAATTTTTCCGCCCTGAGGCCGAAAGGCTTCGGGGCGGTTTTTGTTAGACGGGGGTGGAATCATGGAATATAAAATTCGCGGCTTGGAGCCCGATGAAGTGGAGGCTGCTATGACCCTTGCCTTGGAAGTCTTTCTCCAGTTTGAAGCTCCAGAGTACCCAGCTGAGGGAACGGAGACATTTCGGCGTGATATTGTGGAGAATAAGGATTTTATCGCCAAGTGTAAGGCGGGGCGCTGTCCGCTGTATGGTGCCTTTGATGGAAAGGAACTCATATCCATGATGGGAATGCGGGAAAATCGAACCCATATCAATCTGGTCTTTACCAAGAGCGAATACCATCGAAAGGGGCTTGCCACAGCGGTTTTTTGTTACTTGCTGGAGGACATTGGAAAGGATGACCCACCACCCCAGGCTATCACTCTGAATTCCTCACCCTATGGCCTTCCTTTCTATCTGGCCCTTGGTTTTGAGCCCCAAGGAGAGGAACAGGAACAGAATGGGATAAGATATACACCAATGAAATACGTGATAAACCAACAAAGGAGTGTTTGATATGAGCAAAGAATTGCCCAAGGCTTATGAGCCCCAAGAGGTGGAAGGCCGCGTCTATGAAATGTGGGAGAAGGGTGGCTGCTTCAAGGGCCACCGGGATCCCAACAAAAAGCCCTTCACCATCGTCATGCCGCCCCCCAATGTCACCGGCCAGCTCCACATGGGTCACGCCATGGACTGCACCCTCCAGGATATTCTGATCCGCTTCAAGCGGATGGAGGGCTATGCCGCTCTCTGGGTCCCCGGCACCGACCACGCCGGTATTGCCACCCAGATCAAGGTGGAGGAGGACCTGCGGGAGAACGAGGGCCTGACCCGCTACGACCTGGGCCGGGAGAAGTTCCTGGACCGGGTGTGGGACTGGAAAGCCAAGTACGGTGCCCGCATTGTAGAGCAGCAGAAGAAGATGGGCGTGTCCTGCGATTGGGACCGGGCCCGGTTCACCATGGACGAGGGACTCAGCAAGGCGGTCCGTCACGTGTTCGTGAACCTATACAGCAAGGGCCTGATCTATAAGGGCTCCCGGATCATCAACTGGTGCCCTCACTGCGTCACCGCCCTTTCTGACGCCGAGGTGGAGTATCAGGACAAGCCCGGCCATCTCTGGCACCTGCGGTACCCCATCAAAGGGGAGAAGGACCGCTATGTGATCGTGGTCACCACCCGGCCTGAGACCATGCTGGGCGATACCGGCGTGGCGGTAAATCCCAACGATGAGCGGTATACCGACCTGGTGGGCAAGACCTGTATCCTGCCTCTGGTGGGCCGGGAAATGCCCATTGTGGCTGACGAGTATGTGGATGTTGAGTTCGGCACCGGCTGCGTGAAGATGACCCCGGCCCACGACCCCAACGACTTTGAGGTAGGCCTTCGCCACAATCTGGAGACCATCCGTGTTTTGGATGATAACGGCAAGGTTGTGGAGGGGTACGGTCGCTATTCCGGCATGGACCGTTATGAGGCCCGGAAAGCCATTGTTCATGACCTGGAGGAGCAGGGCTACCTGGTGAAGATCGAGGACCATCAGCACAATGTGGGGACCTGCTACCGCTGTCACAACGATGTGGAGCCTTTGATTTCCGCCCAATGGTTTGTGAAGATGGGCCCCATGATCGATGAGGCGATCCGTGTGGTGAAGGACGGGGAGACCAGGTTTGTCCCCGAGCGTTTCTCCAAGAACTATATCAACTGGATGGAAAATCTCCATGACTGGTGTATTTCCCGCCAGCTCTGGTGGGGGCATCGGATCCCGGCCTGGACCTGCGAGGAGTGCGGTAAGCTGACGGTCTCTGAGACCGACCCCACTCACTGCGAGCACTGCGGCGGTGAGCATATCCACCAGGAGGAGGATGTGCTGGATACCTGGTTCTCCAGCGCCCTGTGGCCCTTCTCCACCCTGGGTTGGCCCGAGGAGACTGAGGACCTGAAGTATTTCTATCCCACCGATGTGTTGGTCACCGGCTATGACATTATCACCTTCTGGGTGTCCCGGATGATCTTCTCGGGCTGTGAGCACACCGGGAAGCCTCCCTTCCATACGGTGCTGATCCATGGCCTGGTCCGGGACGACAAGGGGCGGAAAATGTCCAAGTCTCTGGGGAACGGCGTGGATCCCCTGGTGGTGGCCGATCAGTACGGTGCCGACGCCCTGCGGTTCAACCTGGTGACAGGCAATTCCCCCGGAAACGATATGCGCTTCCTGCCCGAGCGGTGCGAGGCCATGCGGAACTTCGCCAACAAGATCTGGAACGCCGCGCGGTTTGTTCAGATGAACCTGACCATTGACAAGGTGGCGTTTCCCAGGGAGTTGATGCTGGAGGATAAGTGGATCCTTTCCAAGCTTAACGAGCTGATCCCCCAGGTTACCGAGAATATGGACAAATACGAGTTGGGCGTGGCCGCCCAGAAGGTCTACGACTTTATCTGGGACAACTATTGTGACTGGTATATTGAGTTTACCAAGGCACGGCTCCAGGGAGAGGACCAAACGGCCAAGGAGCAGGCTCAGCAGGTGCTGTGCTATGTGCTCGCCGAGACCTTGAAGCTACTCCATCCCTTCATGCCCTTCCTCACGGAGGAGATCTGGCAGGCCCTTCCCAAGGCGGAAGGAATTGGGGAGGGAGACTTCCTGATGCTTCAGAAGTGGCCTGAGCCTCAGACTGAACTGAGCTTCCCTGAGGAGGAGAAAGCCATCGACCTGATCATCGAGGTCACCCGGGCCATTCGGGGCAAGCGGTCTGAGCTCAATGTGCCGCCCTCGAGGAAGGCTCAACTCACCATTGCTTCCGCCGAGACCCATATTTTCGCCCAGGGAATTCCCTTGCTGAAGCGGTTGGCCTGGGCCAGCGATGTGACCGTTCTGGGACTGGCGGATGCCGGAAGCAGCGACGAGATGCGGAAGAAGGGCATGGTAGAGGTCATCACCCATGCCGCCCGGGTCTTTATGCCTCTGGCGGAGCTGGTGGACATGGCGGAGGAAAAAAAGCGGCTGGAAAAAGAACTGGGGCAGAGGAAGAATGAGCTTGCCGGTTTGGAGGCCCGTCTTGGCAATCCCAATTTTGTGGGGAAGGCGCCGGCCCAGGTGGTGGAGGGCCAGCGTGCCCGGGCGGAAGAGCTGAAGAGTCTTATCATAAAGCTGGAGGAATCCTTGGCTTCCATGGGATAAATTTCCAAATTCTGACAAAATAGAGCCCTTTGGGTGTGATAAAATCGCTGTATCTCGTAAGAGGTACAGCGATTTTTTGCACCAAGGAGGAGGGGCGAATATGCCTGTCAATTGTTTGGAGGATGGAAAGGTCCTGACCGCGAAGATCGTGGGGGAGGTGGACCACCATGCGGCCCGGGGACTGATGGAGGAACTGGGACGTCAAATTGATGGAACGCTGCCTCGGGAGCTTCGGCTGGACCTGAGCGGCGTTACTTTTATGGATTCATCGGGTATTGCGGTGGTACTGCGCAGTTGGAAGCGGATGAGCCAGTTTGGCGGGAGCACTACTCTTTGCTCGGTTCCGGTCCAATCAGCTAAAGTATTGAAAGCGGCAGGGGTCGACAAGCTTATTTGTTTCGCAGATTGAACATAGGAGGACATACATATGAAACCGATCAATGAGGTCAAATTGACGTTCCTGAGCCGCAGCGCCAACGAGGGCTTTGCCCGTACAGCGGCTGCCTGCTTTGCGGCACAGCTTGATCCAACGCTGGATGAGGTCAACGATGTAAAAACCGCTGTGAGCGAGGCAGTGACCAACTGTATCGTTCACGCTTACCCGGACAAGCTGGGAACAGTCGCCATGCGCCTTCGGCTTTTTGAAGACAACACTTTGGAGATCCAGGTCAGGGATACCGGGATAGGGATCTCTGATGTGGAAAAGGCCCGGAAACCCCTTTATACAACAGGGGGAGACGACCGCTCGGGAATGGGTTTTACCATCATGGAGAGCTTTATGGATACCTTGAAGGTAAAATCAACGGAAGGAAAAGGAACCACTGTCACGATGCGCCGCCGGATCTCTCGCCGGCTTGGCGCATGAGCCTTGAGACTCTGTCCCTGCTGGATGCGGCCAGGGAGGGAGACAATCGGGCCTGCGAACGGCTTCTGGAGGAGAACTCGGGCCTGGTCTGGAGCGTGGTGCGCAGGTATCTGGGCCGCGGTACCGATCCAGAAGATTTGTATCAATTGGGGTGTCTGGGATTTCTCAAGGCAGTACGCGGGTTTGACCCCAATTTGGGATATCAGTTTTCCACCTATGCCGTGCCCAAAATCGCTGGGGAGATCCGCCGTTTTTTGCGGGACGATGGGGCGGTGAAGGTGAGCCGGGGGTTGCGGGAGCAGGGAGGACTTATCCGAAAAGCCAGGGACCTGCTTCAGAGCAAAATGGGCAGGGAGCCAACCCTTTCCGAGCTTTCAGAGGAAACCGGCCTGGCTCCGGAGGAATTGGCGGCGGTTGAGACGGCGAATGCTCCAGTATCCTCCCTTCAAAGTGAGCTTGGAGACGGTCTGACGCTGGAACAGACGGTAGGGGACGAGGGAATGGAGGAATATACGCTGGAGCGGATCGCCCTTCGTGAGGCGGTGAACCGTCTTCCTGAGCGGGAGCGGCAGGTAATAGAACTGCGGTACTTCCGGGGGATGACCCAGGAAAAAGCGGCCCAGATCTTAGGCGTGAGCCAGGTTCAGGTTTCAAGGATCGAACATAAGGCGGTAGAACGCCTGCGAAATAAGCTCAGTGAATAGAGGAGTCCGGCTTCAAAGGAAGAGCCGGGCTCTTCTTTTGCCTCTTGTGCTTTTGAGGAAATTTTGTTATAATGTTACAAATACAGACGCTTTTGTAAGATTGCTGTTTAAGGAGGTTGAGGGATTTGAATGCGTTTTCAACATTCCTCAATAGCATGGATTGGCAGGGACTTTTTGAGTTCCTGATGACGATGTGCGCTGCGCTGCTTTGCTTGACAGTCCATGAGTTGTCCCATGGGCTGGTAGCCTATAAGCTGGGAGATCCCACAGCGAAAAATGGGGGACGGCTTACCTTGAATCCGATCAAGCACATTGACATCTTTGGCTTTGCGATGATGCTGGTGGCGGGAGTCGGCTGGGCTAAGGCCGTGCCGGTGGATCCAAGACAGTTTAAGAACCCTAAGCGGGATATGGCTCTTACAGCTTTGGCCGGGCCGATTTCAAATTTTATTCTGGCGTTACTGGTGGCTGGTATACTCAGTCTGCTCTACTCTTCCCAGGGCCTGATAGAGGCTATGATAAAATTTTGGGGAGTCGATGGGCTGGTGCTTGTTTTGAGCTTCATGGCCAGCCTTGTTGTGATGAATGTGGGACTGGGAATATTTAATTTGTTTCCCATTCCGCCCCTGGATGGCTCCAAGGTTTTGTTCTCTGTGTTACCGCCAAAGGTCTACTGGGCCATTTTGCGCTATGAGCGTTATGTGATGGGGGCGTTGATCCTATTGCTGTGGCTTGGCGTTTTTGACGGTCCTTTGCATTGGTTGATCGACCAGGGACTTTATATTGTTGGCATGATAACCCGGTGTCCGCTGTTTTTGTGAGCCGGATATGATTTTTACGATTGGCAGGTGAAGTCCTGGTGGACGCACCAATTTATCATTTGGAAAAGGTAGTTCGTGTCCGAACTGACGATGTGGAGGACTTTACCGGCCCCTTGGACCTGATCCTAAATCTTTTGGCGAAGAATAAAATGGAGATCCAGGACATTCAGATCTCCCTGATTTTGGACCAATACATGGAATGGATTGAGAAGCGCAGAGCGATGGACCTTGAGGTGGCCAGTGAATTCATTACTATGGCCTCTCAGCTCATGTTTATCAAAACCAGAATGCTTCTTTCTATTCACGATGAGGAGGCCATCTCTGAGCTGGACCAGCTCATTGCGTCGCTGGAGGAGCACCGCCGCCACGAGGGGTATGCCAAGATTCAGGCTATAATTCCCCAGTTTTCAGACCGCTATGAGATAGGCCGGAACTATATCACCAAGGTTCCTGAACACATGCCTATAAATAAGGTCTACCATTACCGCCACAAGCCGGAGGACCTGTTTCAAGCGATGACTACAGTGATGGAGCGGGTAGATAATCATCTTCCACCGCCGATGGCGGCGTTTGAAGGGATCGTGGGCCGGGAACCCTATCCTGTGTCAGATAAAGCTGGAGAGATCATGGAGCGGCTCCACCGCTTTGGAGTTACCCGTTTCCACGCTTTGTTTCGGGGAAACCGAAGCCGGAGCGAGATCGTGGCCACTTTTCTTGCGGTGTTGGAGCTTTGCAAGGCACGGCGGCTTCGTTTGGCCGGGACCGAGACCGATTGTACCGTGACCAGCATTGGAGGCGGCGATGAGGATTTTGAGTTTTCTGCCGATACCTACTGAGAGGAGAAACTGAAATGGAATTGAAGGAAGTGGAGTCGGCCATTGAGGGGATCCTCTTTGCTGCGGGAGAGCCAGTGGGGGTAGAGCGACTGTGCATGACCCTGGAGATTGATAAGGCAACAGCCGATGCAGTCTGCCAGCGGTTGGCGGATCGATACAGCTATGAGCGCCGTGGTATCCGCCTTGTAAAATTGGAAAATTGCTATCAGCTTTGCTCGGCGCCTGAATATGCGGACTATATCCGTAAGGCGTTTGAAAGCCGAAAGCCGGCTCGGCTGAGTCAACCGGCACTGGAGGTCTTGGCGATCATCGCCTATTATCAGCCTACCACCAAAGCATACGTAGATCAGATCCGTGGAGTGGACAGTTCGTACACAGTGGGACTGCTTACCGAGCGTGAGCTGATCGAGGAATGCGGACGAATGGCTGTACCCGGCCGTCCTATTTTGTATCGGACGACTCAGAATTTTCTCCGATCCTTTGGTCTTTCTGGCTTGGAGGACCTGCCTGAGCTGCCCAACGCTTCCGCGGAGGATGAGCAGTTGACCCTTGATATGGAGAGCAGCATTGCCCGGCTCCAGGAGATGGAGATGGGAGAGGGGCTGCCAGGGGAAGCATTTTCTGACGAAGAGCTTGAGGCTGCGGCGTTAGAACTGGCCCAGCAGGAGGAGAGAGAAGAGAGCGGGGAACCGGCGGCCATTGCGGCCTCAAATCGTGAGGAGCTCCCGGAATGACAGCGATGAAGGTGTTTCTGCTCCTTCTTCTGGTCATGTTCTTGATCGGCAGGGTCAGGCTAGGCGGGATGGTAGAGTATTCCGCCCAGGGGCTTTTGGTCCAACTGCGGCTGGGTGCTGTCTGGTATCAGATATATCCAGGAAAGAAGAAGGAGAAAAGGAAAAAATCTCCTCAGAAGCAGAAAAAAAAGAAGAATGAGCCGTCCAAGAAGAAAATAAAAGACCCGGAGCATAAGGCCGGCAGTTCGCTTTCTCAGGTAAAGCGGTATCTGCCTTTGGTGGGAGAGGCCGCGGGTGGACTGAAAAAACGTATCACCATAGATCGACTGCTGCTTGACCTCGTTGTGGCATCCGAGAATGCTGCGGGGACGGCTATGGCCTATGGATATGCCAATGCGGTACTGGGTATGTTGTGGTCTGTGTTTGAGGAAAATTTCAGGGTAAAGGAGCATCGGCTCCGTACTGCGGTGGATTTTATGGCCACAAACTCCACAGTTTATCTGAATGCGGCATTTTCCATCCGAATTGGTCAACTGGTCAGTTTTGCCCTTCGGATGTTGTGGTGCTTTTTTCGGCTATATAGGCAGGGAAGAGGAGAAAAATGATCGTATTACCACAGACGGCCTGCTTGCGTTGGTACAAGGCCTGTGATATAATCAAATAAAACTGAAAGGAAAGAGGCGGTTTTTCATGGAAAAAAGGGAACATCCGCTCAACGATCTGATGGGGTCCACCATGGAGAAGGTAAAGGCTATGGCGGACGTAAACGCAATTGTTGGAGATCCCATTCAGGCCGGAGAGGTTACCATTATTCCAATCTCCCGGGTGAGCTATGGGTTTGCCTCAGGCGGAAGTGATTTTGCCAGTAAGAACCAAAAGCCGGACAGTAACAACGCCTTTGGCGGCGGCAGTGGTGCCGGCGTGAACATTATCCCCATCGCGTTTCTTGTGGTTCGGGGAGAGAATGTTCGGCTTTTGCCTGTGATGCCTCCGCCGGGCGGCGCGGTGGACCGTGTGGTGGATATGGTGCCGGAATTGGTGGATAAAATTACCGATTTTGTGGAGAAGCAGAAGGAAAAGAAGGATACTCAGGACTTTTAATGCATATAATGACGCTATCTCTTTTGGGGAGGCAGCGTCATATGAAGAAGATTTTGGGTGTTCTTCTGGCCTTTTCTCTGTTGTGCCCCGCTTGCTTTGCGGCAGATGTGCCATCCGTTTCAGCGGCGTCCGCTATTTTAGTAGATGCCGGAAGTGGGCGGATCCTATACGAGAAAGACGCTTATACTCAGCGCTCTATCGCAAGCACCACAAAGCTAATGACAGCCCTGGTAGCGGTGGAATCTACGCCGGATCTGTCCAAAGTGATCACTATTTCTGCGGAGCACTGGGTAGAAGGGACGTCCATGTATCTCAAACCAGGTGAGGAGATCACACTGGAGGAGTTGCTTTACGGTTTACTTCTGCAATCCGGGAATGATGCAGCTATGGCTATCGCCACAGGCTGTGCTGGCGAGGTAGAAACTTTTGTGGGTTGGATGAACCAGTGGGCAGAAGAATTGGGTATGGAGAATACTCATTTTGCGAACCCCAGCGGTTTGGACGAGGATGGGCACTATTCTACCGCCTATGATATGTCTTTGCTGGCTCGTGCGGTTTTGGAAAATGAGATATTGCGGGAGATCGTAGCGACGAAGACTGCAACGAAGGCAGGACGCAGCCTGAAAAATCATAACAAGCTTCTTTGGCAATATGAAGGCTGCGAGGGTATGAAAACCGGCTATACCAGTGAAGCTGGACGAACGCTGGTGTCCTGTGCCCGGCGGGGGGAGCAGACTTTGATCTGCGTCACACTGAAGGATCCCAATGATTGGCTGGATCATGCTTCATTGTTTGATTATGGTTTTCAAGCGTTTCCTCTCCATCTGCTGGCCAGACAGGGGAAGGAATACAGAGCCCTTCCTGTTTCGGGAAGTATTTTACCTTTGGTCCAGGTAGAGACAGCCAAAGAGGTGGTTTATCCTTTGGCGGCCAATGAGCGGGTGAAGGTAACTGTCACATTGCCCCAAGGGGTTGAGGCGCCGGTCACAGCGGGGATGGTGGCAGGAAAGCTTACGTTTTCATTGAATGAGGAAGTGATTGGTGAAACAGAGCTCCTCTATTCTGCTGAGATACCAAAGAATACTGCGGAGCCTTCTCTGCTGCAGAGGGTCAGAAGCTATTTGAGCGGGGAGGAGCAGACCGCTTTTTGGGAGAGAACATTTCTTTTTTGAGAAGGAAGGGGCGGCCCTTGGCCGTCCCTTATTTCTACAAGAGAGAGGAGGAACAGGATTGGAAGAACGATTGCAAAAATTGCTTTCATCAGCGGGAATATGCTCCAGACGAAAGGCGGAAGAGTACATTAGCGCAGGACATGTAAAGGTAAATAACATAACGGCAAAGCTGGGGGATAAGGCGGATCCCGAAAAAGACCGGGTGACGGTAGATGGCCGCCCGCTTCAGGTACAAAGTGAAACTGTTTGGATCATGCTTCATAAGCCGAGGGGTTATGTGACTACTTTGTCGGATGAAAAGGGGAGAAGAACCGCTGCCCAGTTGGTTGAGAATTGCGGCTTTCGGGTGTGGCCTGTAGGGCGTCTGGACATGGATTCGGAGGGACTTTTGATTTTTACCAACGACGGGGATGGGACACATGGGCTTCTCCACCCAAGTCATCGGGTTGAGAAGGAATATGAAGTGACTGTGCGGGGAGACATAGAACAGGCAAATTCCGTTTTATGTGGCTCTTTGGAGTTAGACGGTCAGCGTTTGGCACCTGCGAAGGTCAGAATCATACGAAAGGAGAGAGGCGGTGGGCTTCTTTCTGTGGTGATACACGAGGGAAAAAACCGGCAGGTAAGGAGGATGTGCGCCATAGCGGGGCTGGAGGTCAAGCGGCTGAAGCGGGTCCGGGAAGGAACGCTTCTGTTGGGAGACCTGCCGGCAGGAAAATGGAGAAGGCTGAGCAAAGCGGAAATAGACAGTCTGCTTGTGTAAAAATTTTGCGCAATGAAAAAGGAAAACTTGCAAAAAACTGTTGCTTTTCCCGGGGAATACAGCTATGATAGAATTTGCTGAATTTTAATGAATGCTTCCGCGGAGGTTGCCCATGACAAAAGATATTTTGGTAGACATCAAAGAGAGACTGCCGACCTTTTCCAAGGGACAGAAAAGGATTGGAAATTACATCCTGAGCAGCTACAGCCGTGCGGCCTATATGACGGCGCATAAGCTGGGGCAGCAGGTCAATGTCAGTGAATCCACCGTGGTCCGTTTTGCTACGGAACTGGGCTATGAAGGGTATCCCAGCATGCAGAAAGCGTTGCAGGAAATGATCCGTAACAAGCTTACTACCCTTCAGCGGCTGGAGGTTTCTCACGAACGTATCATCAACAATGAGGACGTTCTGTCGATGGTCATGCATGCGGATGCGGAAAATATCCGCATGACGTTGGAGGGTGTAAATAAGGAGAGCTTCGATCAGGTCGTGCGGGCCATTCTTTCCGCACGAAAGGTATACATCGTCGGGATCCGTTCTGCGTCGGCTATTGCGGAGTTTTTAGGATTTTATCTCAATATGGCTCTGGATAATGTGGTAGTGGTCCATATCAATTCGTTCAGCGAGGTTTTTGAGCAAATATTTCGCATTGGTGAAGGCGATATCCTCCTCGGAATCAGCTTTCCGCGATATTCAAAAAGAACGGTTAAAACCATGCGCTATGCCAAGGCTCAGGGTGCCACTACAGTGGCGATCACGGACAGTGCGCTCTCTCCCTTGGCTGAGCTGGCGGATCATACATTGCAGGCTAAGAGTGATATGATTTCTTTTGTAGATTCTCTCGTGGCGCCGCTTTCTTTGGTCAATGCGTTGATCACTGCGGTGAGCCGGCAAAGAGATGAGGAGCTTACCGGGACCTTTGACAAACTGGAGCAGATTTGGGACGAGTATGAGGTCTTTGAGAAAACCGATGCATGATGTTGTTGTGATTGGCGGCGGTGCGGCAGGCTGCATGGCGGCCTTGGCGGCTGCCGAGCAGGGTGCGAAGGTCCTTCTTCTGGAGCGAAATCCCAAAATTGGCCGGAAGCTGTATATTACAGGCAAGGGCAGATGCAATGTGACGAACTGTTGTGATGTAGCTCAGTGCATGAACAACATTCCAAGAAACGGCAGATTTTTGTTTAGTGCATTGACAAGGTTTCCGCCGGATCAGGTCATGGGATTTTTTGAGGACTTGGGGGTTCCGTTGAAGGTTGAACGGGGAAACCGGGTTTTTCCAGAGTCAGACAAGGCGGCGGATATTATTGACGCGCTTTTACGTGCCTTACGGTATAGAGGCGTAAGCTTGCGGCAAGAACGCGCAAATGGTTTGGAGATCAAGCAGGATACTCTTTCTGCGGTCAAAGTGGAGGGAAGAGAGGCATATCCCTGTAAAGCGACAATCCTTGCGACAGGAGGCTGCTCTTATCCGGGAACTGGCTCCACTGGGGACGGTTACAGTATGGCGCGGGAGGCGGGACATACCGTTCGTTCCTGTAGAGGCTCCCTTGTTCCTCTGGAGGCGGGTAACTGTGCGCCTATGCAGGGCCTGTCCTTACGCAATGTGGAATTGGCGTTGGTGAACGGCGCAGGAAAGATTCTTTTCCGTGAGCAGGGAGAGCTACTGTTTACCCATTTTGGTCTTTCTGGTCCTTTGGTCCTCAGCGCCAGTGCCCATATGGAGGAGGGAATGGGACCGTATACTGTTCGGCTGGATCTGAAGCCGGCCCTGGACCAGCAAACCCTGGACTGCCGGTTAGTACGGGAGCTGACTGAGGGGGCCAATAAAACGCTTCGGCATATTTTGGAGAAACTGGAGCCCAAAAGCTTGATCCCTCTTATTTTGGAGCAGTCCAAACTGTCTGGCGAAGAGAAGGGCAATAGTGTGACCAAGGTCCAGCGAAAGAGCCTGCTGGAGACATTGAAGAGCTTTGATATTCCGATCACCGGCCTACGCCCGGTGTCCGAGGCAATTGTGACTTCCGGCGGAGTCATGGTGAATGAGGTGTCGCCTAAGGATATGAGCTCAAAATGCTGTAAAGGGCTTTTCTTTGCGGGGGAGCTTCTGGATGTGGACGGATATACCGGGGGTTTTAATCTTCAGATCGCATGGGCAACAGGACGAGCGGCTGGACTGGGCGCCGCAGCTTTTTGTGAGGGAGATGAGGAGAATGGAATATAAAAGTATTGCGATCGACGGCCCCTCTGGAGCTGGAAAGAGCACGATGGCAAAGCGGCTTGCTACAGCCCTTGGGTACCTATATGTGGATACTGGAGCGATCTATCGGACGTTAGGACTATTTGCGTTGAAACGCGGAGTTGATCCAGGGTGTGAGCGGGAGGTACTTCCGTTGTTGCCCCAGGCTAAGATCAAAATGGCCTATGGAGAGGATGGCTTTCAGCACATGTATTTGGGTGGGGAAGATGTGACCGATGAGATCCGCCGCCCGGAGGTGTCCACTGCAGCTTCAAAGATATCCGCTATCCCGGAGGTTCGGGATTTTTTACTGGGGATGCAGCGGGACATGGCGAAAAAAAATAATGTAATTATGGATGGGCGTGACATTGGAACTGTGGTGCTTCCAAAGGCCGACGCGAAGATTTTCCTGATGGCAACGCCGGAAGCCAGAGCGCAGCGGCGTTATGCGGAGCTACTGGAGCGGGGGATGCAGGTTGAGTACGAGAACGTATTTCACGATATTCTGGAGCGGGATGCCCGGGATTCTGGTCGCTCTGCCGCACCGTTGAAACGGGCTGAGGATGCGGTGCTGGTAGATACGACAGAGCATTCTTTGGAGGAAAGTTTTCAGATCCTACTCCGAACGGTTCAGGAGAGATTGAGATGAAAACTGTATTTGCCATTCTGTATTGTATTATTTTTCCCTTTTTTAATCTTTTTCACCCCAGTAAGGCGGTCCATTGGGAGAATATTCCCCAGGGGGCGGCTTTGCTTTGCCCCAATCATACCCGGGCATCCGATCCGCTCTTTGTGGTCTTTGCCTTGGGGCTGAAGTACCGCCCTCAGGTGATGGCAAAGGCGGAGGTCATGAATGTTCCTATATTGGGTTGGCTGTTGGGAAAAGCGGGCGTTTTTGCGGTAAACCGGGGGAAATCCGATGTTGGGGCTATCAAACGGGCCATGAAATGTCTGAAGGAAGGGGAAAAGCTTCTCATGTTTCCCGAGGGGACCCGGAGCAAGGATGGCGATATGGGGGAGGGGAAAACTGGTGTGGCCATGCTTTCCCTTCGCACAGGCGCACCGATCGTTCCAATTTATATTCCCGCAAAGAAAACATGGTTTCGTCGGACGCCTGTCGTGTTTGGAGAACCTTTTCTGCCTCAGGTTGAGGGCGGACGTGGAAACGCTGAGGATTATGTGCGGATCGCGGCGGAGCTGATGGAACGCATCGCGGCCTTGGAAGCGGAGGCCCAATGAAAATTACGGTAGCGGAGACCGCAGGCTTTTGCTACGGTGTGAGCCGCGCGGTAAAGATGGCGCTGGAAGCGGCGGAGGGAACTGTGCCCTGTGTGATGCTGGGGCCGGTGATCCACAATCAGTCGGTTATTGACCATTTGCGAAGGGCTGGAGTGGAGATGGTCCAGCAGGTGGGAGAGATCCCGGAGGAGAGCATGGTGATCCTCCGCTCTCACGGAGAGGGGCAAGAAGTTTATCAGGCGCTGAAAGCACGGGGAGCCCATGTGGTGGACACCACATGTCCTTTTGTTTCCAGGATCCACAGGCTGGTGAGGGAGGCCCAGGAGGAGGGGCGGCGGGTGATCATTATCGGTACGCCGGGCCATCCTGAGGTGGAAGCTATTGCCGGATGGTGTGATTCACCTCTGATTTTTTCTCAGGAGGCTGAGCTGGAAAAATTTTTTCTGGAGCACTCTGAATGGGCCAAAATCCCTGTTACCATGGTTTCTCAGACTACCTCCCCCCAAGAGATTTGGAAAAAATGCGTAAGTTTAGGAAAAAAACTGTGTACAAACCTTAAATTTTTTGATACAATATGTAATGCTACCTGTGTCAGGCAATCTGAAGCCCAGAGATTAGCTGCCCAAAGCGACGCCGTGGTCGTGATCGGCGGGAAGAACAGTGCCAATACCCGACAGCTTTATGAGCTTTGCCGGAGGGCCTGTGCGGATACCATTTGGATCGAGGGAGCAGAGGAGCTGAGCACCGCCCAATTTGAAAAAAAGGGCATTGTGGCGATCACTGCGGGTGCATCAACACCTGTGTGGATCATAAAGGAGGTATATGACAAAATGAGCGTTGAAAACATGGAGATCGAGGAATCCTTTGCGGAGCTGCTGGAAAAGTCGATCAAAACTTTGCATACGGGGGAGAAGGTCACCGGCGTGGTCACTGTGATCACACCGACTGAGATCCAGATCGATCTTGGGACCAAGCATGCCGGTTATATTCCGGTGGACGAGTTGACCGACGATCCTACTGTTAAAGTTGAGGATCTGGTAAAGGTTGGCGAGGAGCTTGAAGTTTGCGTGGTCCGCGTCAATGACGCGGAGGGCGTGGTGACTTTGTCCAAGAAGCGGCTTGACTCTGTGAAGAGCTGGGACGATGTGGAGAAGGCCTGTGAGGATCATACCACGGTGGAAGGCGTTGTGACTGAGGAGAATAAGGGCGGTGTTGTGGTCAACATTAAGGGGGTTCGGGTCTTTGTTCCCGCGTCTCAGACCGGGGTGCCCCGTGAGACGCCTCTTACCGAGCTGTTGAAGCAGAAGGTCAGACTTCGTATTACCGAGGTCAACCGTGCCCGCCGGCGTGTGGTGGGCTCCATTCGGGCTGTGACCGCCGCTGAGCGTGCTGAAAAGTCCGCTGAGGTTTGGAATGCCATTGAGGAGGGAAAGCACTACCGCGGCGTGGTGAAGTCCCTCACCTCCTATGGCGCTTTTGTGGACATTGGCGGAGTAGACGGCATGGTCCACATTTCTGAGTTGTCCTGGGGCAGGATCAAGCACCCATCTGAGGTGGTGAACCCCGGTGACGAGGTGGATGTGTATATCCTTTCCTTTGATCCTGAGAAGCGGAAGATCTCGCTGGGTATGAAGGATCACAGCCAGGATCCTTGGGCGCAGTTTATTGAGAAGTATCAGGTGGGAGATACTGCCCAGGTTCGCATCGTTAAGCTGATGACCTTCGGCGCCTTCGCCGAAGTGATTCCCGGTGTGGATGGCCTGATCCATATTTCTCAGCTGGCGGACCGCCGTGTGGATAAACCCTCCGATGTTGTGAAGGAGGGAGATGTGGTGGAAGTGAAGATCACTGACATTGACAACGATAAGAAGAAAATCTCTCTGTCCATCCGGGCCTTGGTTGAGGACTCTCAGCGCACTTCTGATGAGGGCGAGGAGGATGTGGTCGTGGCCAGTGCTGATGGCGAGACCGTTGAAGTTGTCCCTGAGCTGATCCAGGAAGAGACCAAGGCGGAGTAATCCTGTTGAAACAATGAAAAAAGTACCCTCATTTTCTTGAAGAAAATGAGGGTACTTTTTTCCAAAGATAAAAGTTTTTTCTTGTGGGATGGAGTGGAATGTACTATAATCAAAGCGAAGGTAAAATTTGAGACATGAACACTTTTAAAGTGAAATATAGAGTAAATGTGGACAAGAAAAGCCGATGAACAGGATGGGGGGAGAACGGTGGGATTTTTACAGCGATTGCTTGGAAAAAATAAAACGGAAGAGCTTACCTGTAGCGCGGTAGTCCCGGCAGCCGGGCGCTCTAACCGTATGGGGGAGGATAAAATACTTCTTCCGATAGGGGAGGTGCCGGTGCTGCTTCGGACGTTGCGGACATTGGAGGCCTGCCCGTATATTACAGAGATCATTGTGGTGACGAGAGAGGATTTGATCGTCCCGGTTGCCCAACTATGCAAGGATGCGGCGCTGCTTAAGGTTCGAAAGGTGGTGGTCGGAGGAGAAAACCGAACGGCCTCGGTCCTTGCCGGACTGCGTGAGGTGGATTCGAACGCCCAACTTATTGCGATCCACGACGGCGCGCGGCCTTTGGTGACGGAAGAAATCATCAATGAGACTGTTTTGCGGGCAGCGCAGTGTGGCGCGGCGTCACCAGCGGTACCAGTAAAGGATACCATTAAGCGGGCGGTAGCTGGAACCGTCGTGGACACACCTGACCGTAGTGAGCTTTATGCGGTTCAGACGCCACAGGTTTTTGAGCACGGGCTGATTTTAGGGGCGCTGGAGAAAGCGGCGGCGGATGGCGTGGAGTTGACGGACGACTGCGCCGCGGTGGAGCGGCTGGGAGTGCCGGTCCAGCTTACTATGGGCTCCTATGAAAATATTAAGCTGACGACGCCCTCGGATCTGGCGGTGGCGGAAGCTATTTTGGAAGGGAGAGGGGAACTGTGAGGATCGGCCATGGATATGACGTGCATAAGCTGGTAGAGGGGCGAAAGCTCATTTTGGCCGGCGTGGAGATCCCTCATGAAAAAGGGCTTTTGGGACATTCTGATGCCGATGTACTGACCCATGCGCTTATGGATGCCCTGCTGGGGGCGTGTGCTCTGGGGGATATTGGGCATCTATTTCCTGATGACGATCCTGCGTATAAAGGAGCGAACAGCCTTGAACTGTTGAACGAGGTGGCACAGCTTTTGAAAAAGAAAGGGTTTCTGGTTGGGAATGTGGATGTCACAGTGGTGGCCCAAGCGCCCAGGATAGCGCCTTTTGTACCAGCAATGCGGCAGAACCTGTCAAAAGCTTTGGGGTTGCCCCTTGAGCGGGTCAGTGTAAAAGCGACTACAGAGGAACACATGGGTTTTACTGGAAGAGGAGAAGGAATTTCTGCTCATGCGGTTTGCCTGGTGGAGGAATGAGATTGACATAGCGTAAGAGAAAATACGGCAACAGATTTCAGGACAGAGTGTCCGAAGGCTCCTCTCGCGCATAGTATAGCGGTGAGAGGAGCCTTTTTGTCTCTCTTGATGGGGGCCATCCTTCTCAAGCTATGGAAAGGAATGGTCATAATGCTGTATTATTTGATCGTTTGTCGCTCTCTGACTTATGCCCAGCGGACAGAACGGGCTTTGGCAAGAGTTGGGGTATCCGCTCATATTATGCGGGCCCCCAAGGTCGTTGATGGAGAGGGATGCAGCCACGTTGTGAAGGTCTCGGAGCGAAACCTATCTGTGGCCTTGACTGCTCTGGCACAGGCGGCGCTTTCGCCCAAACGGAT
>CAJUEU010000001.1:98157-150334 GCA_910585735.1 uncultured Oscillospiraceae bacterium
TGTGATGTACGGGGATGGGAGCTATAAGGAGGTTCTGCTGTGATGATATATCTGGACAGCGCGGCAACGACCTTACAGAAACCACCCACGGTGGCCCGGGCTATGGCTCGGGCTACCAGCTCCATGGCGAGTCCGGGACGTGGGGGACATAAGCCGGCTATGCTGGCAGCTGAAACCGCATTTGCGTGCCGGCAAAGGGCGGCTGAGCTTTTTGGAATGAGGAACCCAGAAAATGTAATTTTTACGCTCAATGCTACCCATGCTCTAAACCTTGCCATTAAATCCGTGGTGCGTCCAGGCGACACGGTGGTGGTATCTGGCTATGAGCATAATGCGGTTACCCGCCCGCTGACGGCCATGGGGTGCCAAATCCGGGTGGCGAGAGGTCCGCTCTTTTGCCCAAGGGAGCTGCTGATGGAGTTTGACAGGCTGATGACCGAGGATGTCTCTTGCGTGATCTGCACCCATGTTTCCAATGTCTTTGGGTATGTGCTGCCGGTAGAGGAAGTGGCGGCGCTTTGCCGGGCACGAAATATCCCGTTCATTTTGGACGCCTCCCAATCGGCCGGAGCCTTTCCGCTTCATATGGATGAGTGGGGCTGTGCTTTTATAGGTATGCCAGGGCATAAAGGTCTTTACGGACCACAGGGCACGGGGCTTCTTCTGTGCGGAGAGGGGCAAAGCACAGAGCCCCTGCTGGAAGGTGGAACTGGGAGTCTCTCCCTACGGCAAACCATGCCGGACTTTTTGCCGGACCGGTTAGAGCCGGGGACTCATAATATCCCGGGGATCGCAGGATTGCTGGAAGGGCTTCAATATGTTGCTGCAAAGAAGGAACAGACTATCCTGCGCCATGAGCAAGGGCTGGCAGCTCAAGCGGCTCAAGACCTTGCCGGGCTTCCGGGAATAACAGTCTATCGCTCTGGCGAGACGGAGCACCAGGCGGGGGTGCTGTCCTTCGTAGTGAAGGACATGGATTGTGAGGAGGTCGGAACACGGCTGGGAGAGAGAGGCATTGCGGTTCGGGCAGGCCTTCATTGCGCTCCCTATGCTCATGCGACGGTAGGAACAGAGGCGACAGGGACGGTTCGCGTGAGCTTTTCAGCATTTAACACGGGCTCCGAGGTCAAAATTTTTGCCAAAACCGTAGAACAGATCATTAAGCGGAGGTAAAACGGAGAGCCCTTGGGGCTCTCTTTTTTTAGGTTTTGAAATGCGGGGAGAAAAACATAAGAAAAGGGAAGAAATTCAGGAAAATTTCATCTTTCCAGACCTTGCGCAAAAGGGGAAAATCAAGTATAATATATAAATTACTGGAAGACATTTTCCCGGCAGATGAGGTGAGGAACGATGGAGCAGATCATGGAACAAATACAGTATACGTTATCAAATTTTTCGTTGATCTCGATTTTTGATATTGTGGATATTGCCATTATGGCTTTTTTTATCTACCAAGGGATCCAGCTGGTGCGCAGCACCAACTCCGGAAGGGTCGCGCGGGGAGTTATGTTCCTCATCGGAGCCCTTTGGTTTTCTGATGTGTTCCATCTTTATACAGTAAATTTCATTTTGAACAGAGTGCTTGAGATGGGGCTTTTGGCGGTTGTGATTTTGTTTCAGCCTGAGCTTCGAAAGCTGCTGGAGCAGGTGGGGAGCAGCAAGCTTGGAAAAGTGTTTTCTGCCCACCAGAGTACCCCGGATGAGTTGGAAGACGCGATCACTCAAACGGTATTAGCGTATGCTTCCCTCTCTGAGAGCAAAACAGGGGCTCTTATGGTGTTTGAGCGGAACAATCAGTTGGATGACGCCATCCGCACAGGAACGGCGCTGGACACTGTGGTCAATGCGGAGCTTTTGAAAAATATATTCTGGAACAAGGCCCCCCTCCATGATGGCGCGGTTATTGTGCGGGGCGGAAGGATCGTGGGGGCAGGCTGTATGCTCCCGATGTCTGGGAATGTGAATCTGTCGCGGGAGCTTGGAATGCGGCACAGAGCCGGAATTGGGGTCAGTGAACAGACCGACGCGGTGGTGGCTATTGTCTCTGAGGAAACCGGGTCCATCTCTGTTGCTGTGGGCGGCATGCTTAAACGTCACTTGGCACCTGAAACATTGGAGCGTCTGCTGCGTAACGAATTGATGCCGGAGGAAAAAAAGGAGACGGACGGCCAGCCTCTCAGCAGACTGGCAGCTCTGCTCCGGGGGAGGAAGGAAGGGAAGGGGAACGATGGGAACAACGAAGCATAAAGGGTTTCAGATGGTTCTGTCGGTCCTTATCTCCATCTTTATTTGGACCTATGTAGGCAATGTGGTCAATCGGGATGAGTCGGGAGCGATCCGAAACCTGCCGGTGGTCTTTACGGGTGTCGAAGCGCTGGAAAAGCGCGGACTGATCATTACAGAAGGATTGAATCAGACTGTTACCCTCAATGTGACTGGTAACCGGGATGCCTTTCGAATGCTGTCTGCGGAGACTGTTGCCATTACAGTGGATGTTTCTTCGGTCCAGCAGCCCGGGCAGTATACCCAAGCGTATCGTATTTCTTATAATTTTCCTGCGACAGTTTCCGCCAGTTCTCTTGTGGTGACCGACCAATATCCGTTGAACGTTACCTTTACCGTGGCCAAGCTGGAACGTCGATCGGTTCCTGTCCGGGGAGCGGTGGCCGGAAACGTGGCTGAGGAGTATCAGGCGGGCGAATTTAGTTTCTCTCCGGCCAGCATTGAGGTGTGGGGCGAAGCTTCCATTGTGAATCAGATAGACTACGCATTGGTAACCATTAACCAGGAGAATATGACCGAAACCTTTAACGCTGAGCTTCCCTATACTTTTATAAGCTTTGTGGGAGAGACTGTGGATGCCAGCAGTCTGGAGGTGGATTATTCTCTCATTAACACTACGCTTCCTATTATCAAGCTCAAAGAGGTTGATTTGTCGGTCAATCTGATCCCGGGTGGCGGGATCACCAAGGAAAATATGAATCGGTTCGTTACCTGCGAAATCGTTCCAGAACGTATTATGGTTTCTGGAGACGAGGCGGCGCTTGAATCCCTGCGGGAGATTTCTTTGGGAGATATTGATCTGTCTAAGATTTTGAACGACGAGACCTTGAGCTTTTCCATTCCTCTGGCGCCGGAGCTGAACAATGTGAGTGGCGTCAGCGAGGCTACCGTCAAAATTTCACTGAGTGGTCTGACCACTGCCACGATTGAGGTGGATAATATCGAACTGATCAACGAGCCGGAGGGCTATCACGCCGACAGCGTGACGACTTCCCGGCAGATCCAGATCCGGGGGACCCAGGAGGCAGTGGAGCAGGTTACAAAGGGACAGATCCGAATTGTCGCAGACTTGAAAAACGCTGCCATATCCGCAGGGACCCAGACCATTCCTGTTCGTGTTTATCTGAACAACAGGGGTGATGTGGGTGTGGTAGGGGAATATACCATTGTTGTTTCGATTAGCAAACAGTAAGGAGTTTTTCCATGAAGCAGACAGCTCGGGTCGTACGAATTGATTCTCCAACCCATGCCGAAGTTATGGTGCGCCGTTCCTCGGCGTGCGCCAGTGCCCACAACTGTGGCTCTTGTGACCACTGCAGCATGATGGAGAATGCCCCGGAGATCATTGTTAAGGCAGAAAATCTGTGTGGTGCGAAGGTAGGAGATACCGTTACTGTGGAGAGCTCCTCGGCCAAGGTTTTGAGGGTAGCCGCGTTTCTCTACCTGTCTCCGCTGATCCTGTTCTTTGCGGGGTATTTTGTGGGCGGAGCGTTTAAGCTCTCGGAAGGGAGTGCCATCGCTGCGGGCGTTTGCGGTTTTGCTTTGGGACTTTTGCTATCTTTTGGACTGGACCGTTATCATCGAAGCAGGAAAAATCTGCGGTTTCAGATCGTTTCCGTTGAGGGCTGACCGTGTTTGGCTATGTTCGGGCTCGCTGGGATATGCTGACGCCCAAAGACCGGGAGCGATACGAAGCGGCCTATTGCGGACTCTGCCGGGCGATGGGGAAGAAGTACGGGCAGTTTTCCCGGCTATTTCTCAATTATGACTTTGTCCTGCTTGCTATGCTGGTGGCTCCGCCGGGAGAGGGATGCGTCGCGAATTGCCAGAGGTGTCTGATCCACCCCGTTCATGGGCATTCTGCCTGTCAGGAAAGCCCCTGGTTAAATATGGTGGCGGGGGAAAGCGTGATTTTGACCTACTGGAAGCTGCGGGACAATGTGGCGGACAGCGGCTTTTTCGGAGGGCTTCCGGCCCGGTTCTTGAGCCTGGCTCTAAAGAGAGGATATGAGAGAGCCAGGAGGGAGCATGGGGAGTTTGACACCAAGGTAAGAGCCCAATTGGACAAGCTGAGCGAACTTGAAAAAGCTGGGTGCAACTCTATTGACCAGACGGCCGATTGCTTTGCCCAGATTTTGCAGGAAGCGATACTGAGGATGGAAAATGAGGGACAGGAAAGAGCTCTGCGCCAGCTTCTTTACCATGTGGGACGATGGGTCTACCTGATCGACGCGCTGGAGGATCTCGCCAAAGATCAGCAGAGAGGGAACTACAATCCGTTGAGTCTGCGCTTCCCGGAATGGAACCAAGAGGATCAAACGTATCTTGCCGCGAATCTGGAGCATTCCCTTAGCTTGGCGGGGGCCGCCTTTCAGTTGATGGAGAAAAATCTCTGGAGTCCTGTGGTGGAAAACATTCTATACAATGGGCTTCCGGGAGTGCAGGAGCTTGTTTTTTCCGGAAAGTGGCAGGAATATAAAAACAAGAAGGGAGAGGCGGCCAATGAATGATCCATATAGTGTCCTGGGCGTCGATCCCAGCGCCAGTGACGAAGAGATCAAGCGGACATATCGGGAGTTGGCTCGTAAATACCATCCAGACAATTACCAGAATAATCCTCTGGCCGATTTGGCGGAGGAAAAGATGAAAGAAATCAACGAGGCATATGACACCATCACAAGAAACCGTGCGGGGAATTCTTCTGGAGGATATGGAAGTGCTGGAGCCTATCAGACACAGGGGCAACAGTATGGTTATCAGAGGCAGGAAAATGGAAGTACTGTCTTCGCCCAGGCTCGGCAGTGTATCAACCGGGGAGACATCAACGGAGCGGAGCAGCTGCTTCGGTCAGCCCCTCAGCAGACGGCGGAGTGGCATTTTCTGTATGGGCATATTGCGTATCAAAAGGGATGGCTGGATGAGGCTACACAGCATTTTCGAATTGCCTGCAATATGGAGCCCGGCAATTCGGAATACCGGCAGACCCTTTCCATGATGCAGCGTGGCGGCTTTGGCTATCGTCCTGCCGCCTATGGGAGCACAAATTGCAACCCACTCACAGCTTGTTTGTGCTTTAGTATGATGGCGCCAGGGTCCTGCTTCTTTGTTCCCTGTTGCTGAGTGGGCTTTTCAAAAGCAATAAAATGTGATATGATTATGCCCAAAAGAGGAAAGGAAGTGCTGTTTATGGTCAGAAGTATGACTGGATATGGCCGGGGAGAGGTAGTTGACAATGGAGTGTCCGTTACAGTAGAGCTGCGGGCAGTCAACAACCGCTATCTGGATTGTACCATTAAAATGCCCCGGGCCTATTTGTTTGTGGAGGATGCAATGAAAGAGCGGCTCCAGGCAAAAGTGGGGCGGGGAAAGGTAGACGTCTATGTCAATATAGCGCATACCGCCGGCGATGATACTGTTGTGACTGTGAACACGGCCTTGGCAAAAAGCTATATTGATGCCTTAAAGGAGCTTTATGAGCTGGACGGGGGAAATTACATCAAGAAAAGCGGCTATGCGGCCGATTTGGCGAAGTTTCCCGATGTGCTTACAGTGGAGAAAAAGGAAGAGGACCAGGAAAGGCTCAAGGAGCTTCTTTTGGAGGCGCTGGAGACGGCGCTTGCCGGGTTCAACGATATGCGGGAGACGGAAGGGGCCAAACTGGCGCAGGATATCCTTTCCCGGGGAGAAACCATTGAAGCCTTGGTTGGAAAGGTGGAAGAGCGGGCACCCGGAATCGTTGCCGACTATCGTGCGCGTTTGACGGCCAGAATGTCTGAGGTCCTTCAAAATACTCAGATCGATGAAGGACGTATTTTGACTGAGGCGGCAATATATGCTGATAAGGTGGCTGTGGATGAAGAAACCGTCCGTCTGCGCAGTCATTTGTCCCAGCTTCGTGAAATGCTGGGGCAAGGTGGGGGAGTGGGGCGAAAGCTGGACTTCCTGATCCAGGAGTTTAATCGGGAAGCCAACACGATCGGGTCCAAGTGTAATGATATTGAAACCTCCCGAATCGTGGTGGATATCAAGGCGGAAATCGAAAAAATCCGGGAGCAGATCCAGAATCTGGAGTGATACGCGAAGGAGAAAAACGGTATGACGCTGGTAAATGTAGGGTTTGGCAATCTGGTTTCTGTGGAGCGTTTGGTGGCGGTGGTGGGGGCGGAATCCGCCCCTGTCAAGCGAATGATCCAGGAGGCCAGAGATGGAGGAAATTTGATCGACGCCACCTATGGGCGCCGGACCCGGGCCGTTCTTGTTATGGATAGTACTCATATTATCTTGTCGTCTCTTCAACCAGAAACTCTGGCGGTACGAATGGGCGGGAGAGAGACAGAGAACGATGGGGAGGAAGAGGCTACATGATACAGAAGAAACGGAGAGGGCAGCTGATCGTTTTATCCGGTCCGTCAGGCGTGGGAAAAAGTACGGTGATCGCTGAGCTGCTTCACGAACGGGAGAATACCTTTTTTTCGGTTTCCTACACCACACGGAAGCCGAGAGTGGGTGAGGCGGACGGGATCAATTATAACTTCGTCTCAGAGGAGACCTTTGAGGGGATGATCGCGCGGGGAGAATTTCTGGAATATGCCAGGTATGTGGATCATTACTATGGCACTTCGCTGAAGGTCATCAATGAAAAGCTGGAGGAGGGCGTGGATGTCCTCCTGGACATTGAGGTACAAGGCGCCGCCAAGGTTAGGGAGAAATGCCCGGAAGCTGTACTGATTTTCATTATGCCGCCGTCTTTTGAAGAGCTTTCCCGCCGGCTCCATGGGCGGAATACAGATGCGGAGGCAGCCATTGAGGGAAGATTGGAGAAGGCCCGGGTGGAGTGCCGGGAGATATCCAACTACGATTATTTGGTTGTCAATGATAAGGTGTCCGCTGCCGCTGCGGAGATCACAGCGATTTTAACCGCAGAAAGCTGCAGAACAAAATATTATTTGGACTTTTGGAAGGAGTTTGATGTTTTATGATGCTCGAACCCGCAATGAATTCTCTTTTGAAGCAGGTCAACAGCCGCTATATGCTGGTAAATGTGGTGGCTCACCGTGCCCGCCAAATTGCCAGCCAGGCGGAGGATGAGGGGTATCCTCTTACGGAGAAACCAGTTACTCTGGCTCTGAAAGAGGTTGCTACAGGCGCTGTGACGCTGACCCAGGACGAGTAAACGCAAGCGCCGGGCGAGGGCTCAGGCGCTTGCCTTTTGTTGGAAAGGGAGGTATGCCGATTGTCTGTGAAACTTGCGAAAATAGCGTTGTCGGCAGCCACCTTTGCCATTGACCGCCCTTATACCTATCAAGTGCCGGAGGAGCTCAGCGACCTGTGTCCGGGAGTGAGAGTTGTGATCCCCTTTGGGCCGGGGAACAAACGGGCCGAAGGCTTGGTTCTTTCGGTAGAGGAGGCGCCTCTTCCTGAGAAACCTTTGAAAATGATCCTGACCCAGCTGGATGAGACTCCTGTTCTGGACGAGGAGGGGATCCGGCTGGCGCTGTGGATGCGGGAGCGATGGTTTTGTACGGTATATGAGGCAGCTAGGGCCATGCTGCCGGCCGGGCTTTACTACTCGCTTCAGGATTGCTACCGTTTATCCGATGGCGTAGAGCTTGCGGAGGCCTTGAAAGGAGCTGGCCGCTCCAAGCATGAGCGGCAAGTGCTTGAGCTGGTGGCTCCTTGCCGGCAGGGATTGGAGGAGGGGATTATTCGGGAGGCCTTTGGAACAAAGGATCCAGGCCCGGCACTTCGGGCTTTGGTGTCGAAGGGCTTTCTGACTGTGACGACCAGCGCCGCCAGAGGCGTAGGAGATAAACGGGAAAAGTGGGCCTCCTTGGCCCTTCCCCCTGAAGAAGCTATGGCATTTGTGGAGTCCAAGCGAAAGACTGCTCCCCTGAGATATTCTGTGATCGAACTGCTTGCGGGGATCGGGGAGGCAACTACAAAGGAAATCTGCTATTTTACCGGGGCGACGCTGTCCACTCTGAAGGGGCTGGAAAAAAGCGGACTGCTCCAGATTGAAGAGCGGGAGGTATACAGGCGCAGCGAGCCTCGACCTGTGATTTCGGTCGGTGCTGTGGCGCTCAACGAAGAGCAAGAAAAGGCTTTCGAAGGATTGAACGCCTGTGCAAAAAGTGGAAAACCATCGGTGGCTCTGCTATATGGTGTTACGGGAAGCGGAAAAACGCAGGTATATATCCGCCTGATCCAAGAGGCTCTGAACCGAGGGCAGACCGCTCTGGTTTTGGTGCCCGAGATTTCCTTGACGCCTCAACTGCTGGCGATTTTTACCGCTTATTTTCAAAATGAGGTGGCGGTACTTCATAGCTCTCTGCCCGCGGGGGAACGCTATGACGAGTGGAAGCGGATCCGAGCGCGAAAGGCTCGGGTGGTGATTGGGACCCGCTCCGCAATTTTTGCCCCACTCCAGAATCTGGGCCTTTTGATTTTGGACGAGGAGCAGGAGGGAAGCTATAAGTCGGAAAACATGCCTCGGTATCACGCAAGAGATGTGGCAAAATACCGGGCCAGCTATCATCGTGCGCTGCTGGTATTGGGGTCAGCAACTCCATCGGTGGAGACAATGTACCATGCCCAAAAAGGGGATTATAGCTTATTTACCCTGAGCCACCGCTACAATGAACGGATCCTCCCCGAGGTTTTGATCACAGACCTGAAGGAGGAGCTGCGTGAGGGAAATAATACACCCATCAGCGGATCATTGCGGGAGGCGATTGGAGAAAATTTGTCCCGGGGGGAACAGACGATCCTGCTTCTTAACCGGCGTGGGGCGAGTCCTATGGTGACTTGTCTCTCTTGCGGACAGGTGCCCACCTGCCCCCGGTGCTCGGCGCATTTGACTTATCATTCGGCCAACCGGCGGCTTATGTGCCACTATTGTGGCCATTCCGAGCCTTTGCCAAATGACTGCCCGGAATGCGGCGGAGACCTGAAGCCGGTGGGGATGGGGACCCAGCGGGTGGAGGATGCTCTGCATCAGTGCTTTCCGGATGTGGAAGTGATGCGGATGGATGCGGATACCACCACGGCGAACCATGCGCATGAACGGCTTCTCAGTCGGTTTCGGGAGGAAAAGGTGCCCATTTTGGTGGGGACCCAAATGGTAGCAAAGGGGCTGGACATTGAAAATGTGACTTTGGTTGGAGTCATTTCTGCGGATCAAGGCCTTTATATTGATGACTACCGGGCAGGAGAGCGAACCTTTTCCCTTATTACCCAAGTGATTGGCCGCGCAGGCCGGGGCAGCAAGGAGGGGCGGGCCATTATTCAGACCTACACCCCGGAGAATGATGTAATATTGGATGCCGCCAGGCAGGATTACGACCATTTTTATGCCAAAGAGATCGAGCTGCGCCGGGTGCGGGAATGTCCACCGTATTTTAGCTTTTTTGTGATCCATGTTTCAGGCCCCGAGGAAGGACAGGCACTTCGTGTATGCGCGTTCCTTCGGGATACTGTACAGCAATGGCTGGATATTCCGGGGTACAAGGGAAGGTATTGCAAGATTTTGGGCCCCATTCCGGCAGCGATCGCCAAGGTCAATAACCGCTATCGTTACCGATTGACCTTGATAGGGACAAATGACCGGCCCATGCGGGAGTTGGTGGCCCATCTTCTACGCTGCGCTCAGGCAGACCGAAAAAACCGTGGCGTTTCTATTACGGCTGACGTGGATCCTGTGAACTGATGTTTGGAGGGGAAAGATATGGCGATTCGAGAAATTCTGACGGATAAAGACCCGGTCCTTCACAAAAAATGTCATCCTGTTACGCAGTTTGACGACAAATTGGCCACGCTTCTGGACGATCTGAAGGAGACCTTGGCTGCCGCAAATGGCGCGGGGCTGGCAGCTCCCCAGATAGGGATCCTTCGAAGAGTTGTGGTAGTTTTGGACGAGGCGGATGAGATGCTGGAATTGGTGAACCCTGAGATTTTGTCCCAGTCTGGAGAGCAGGATGGCCTGGAGGGCTGCCTCTCGGTGCCCGGCATGTGGGGCTATGTGCTTCGTCCCATGAAGGTCAAAGTTCGCGCTCAGGACCGAAAGGGAAATTGGTTTGAGGTCAAGGGGGAAGAGATGGTGGCCCGTTGTTTCTGCCATGAGATCGACCATTTGGATGGGCACGTTTTTTCCGAACATGTGGACTGCCTCTATACCAACGAGGAGCTGGAAGAGCTTCTGGCAGAAGAGGAGAAAAAAGGAAAGAGGAGGTGACAGCTGTGCGGGTGTTGTTTATGGGGACCCCGGATTTTGCTGTCCCCTCACTTGAGGCGCTTATAGAAGCGGGACATGAGATCTGCGGTGTTTTTTGTCAGCCGGACAAGCCGGTGGGACGCCATCAGAATCAGTTGGCCTTTCCGCCGGTTAAGATGTGTGCCGTTGCCCATGGGATCCCTGTTTTCCAGCCTGTTAAGCTGCGGGATGGAACGGCTTTGGCCCAAATTCAGTCGTTGAAGCCTGATTTGATCGTGGTAGCCGCTTATGGCAGGCTCTTGCCCAAGGAGATATTGGAGTATCCGGCCATGGGGTGTATCAATGTACATTCTTCGCTGTTGCCTCAATATCGGGGGGCAGCTCCGATCAACTGGGCCATTCTCAACGGAGAGAAAGAGACGGGAGTCACGATTATGCATATGGTGGAGGCGTTGGATGCAGGCGATATCATTGCCCAGGCTGTGACACAAATTGCCTCTGACGAGAAAGCTCCTGAGTTGACGGTTCGGCTGGCAAAATTAGGTGGGGAGCTACTGGCAGAGACGGTGGAGTCCTTGGAAGCGGGGAGTGCGGGCCGGATCCCCCAAAATGATGAGCAGGTGACTCTGGCGCCTATGCTGTCCAAAGAGCTTTCGCCCATGGACTTTCATAAATCCGCCCAGTCTCTCCATGACCAGGTGAGAGGTCTGTGTCCCTGGCCTTCTGCTGTGACTGAGATTGGCGGAGTCCGTTGCAAGGTGCTTTCTACCCGGGTGGAGAATTGCTCTGGCCAGCCAGGAACGGTCCTGCAAGCGGATAAAAAAGGACTTATTGTGGCTTGCGGGCAGGGAGCCCTGCGAATTTTGGAGCTTCAGCCTGACGGGAAAAAACGGATGCGGGGAGAAGATTTCCTGTTGGGACATCCGCTGAAGGCGGGGGATCCTCTCTGATGGCAGTCACAGCGAGAGAGGTTGCGTTACAGTGTATGATAGCGGGGGAAAAACAGGGTGCGTGGTCAGATGGTTATCTTCGGAATGCCATTCGAAAGGCAAAGCTGTCTGCCCGGGACGCGGCGCTCTGTACCCGGATTACCTATGGCATTTTGCAAAATCGTATGCTGCTGGATTGGCATATTGCCCGGCTTTCTACAGTCCCGGAAGGAGATTTGGAACCAGCGGTAAAAAACTGCCTGCGTATGGGGATTTATCAATTGGGATTTTTGGACCGTATCCCGCCCCATGCGGCTGTGAATGAGGCGGTATCGCTGACCAAGAGGTATGCCAGAAATCCCAGAGCATCTGGCTTGGTCAACGCCGTCCTTCGGGCTTTTGACCGGGAGCGGGAGAGTGGTTTGCCCCAGCCTGAAGAGATTTCTGTCCGCTATAGTCATCCCCAATGGTTGGTGGAGGAATTTTCCGGCTGCCTTCCCAAGGACGAGGTGGAGAGCCTGCTGAAGGCGGATAATAGCCTGGCCCCAACGCAGGCCCAGGTTAATCTATTAAAAACGACAATCACGTCTCTGAAGAAAGAGATTTCTGAGGCGGGGGTCTCCGCTGTGGAACATGCTTGGCTTCCAAACTGTGTGGAGCTGGAGGATACAGGGGACTTGACTGAGCTGCCGGCTTTTCGGGAGGGCTGTTTCTATGTGCAGGACGTAGCGGCCAGGGTGTCCATTATGGCTGCGGATCCTCAGCCGGGAGACCGAGTGCTGGATGCCTGCGCCGCCCCTGGTGGGAAGTCTTTTGCCGCGGCTATTGCTATGGCAGATCAGGGAGAGATCATCTCTTGTGATATTCACCCCCATAAGATGAAGTTGATCATGCAGGGAAGGGACCGTTTGGGGCTTGATTGCATTACGCCAGAGGTGATGGATGCAAAAGTATTTCGCCCTGAATGGGAAGGCTCCTTTGACCTGGTGATCGCTGATGTTCCCTGCTCGGGTTTGGGTGTGATCCGTAAAAAACCGGATATTCGTTACAAAGACCCTGCGCCACTGGAAGGACTTTCCAAAATTCAGTTGGATATTTTATCGAATGTTGCACGCTATGTACGTCCTGGTGGGACCCTGCTCTACTCCACATGCACGTTGCTTTGGCGTGAAAATCAGGGTGTAGTGCAACAGTTCCTGGAAAAGGGAAAATCCTTTTCGCTGTCGCCATTCCAACTGCCGGATCCAATTGGGAGAGTGGAGGATGGGATGCTGACGCTGTGGCCTCACCGTCACGGTACCGATGGATTTTTTATAGCAAAGCTGATTCGCGCTTGCTGATAGAAAGGAGGCTGTCTCATGCGAATTGATATAAAGTCTATGACTCTGGATGAAATGACTCAGTTTGTCAAGGAGCTGGGCGAGCCTGCTTTCCGGGGGAAACAGATTTTTCGCTGGCTTCACCGTGGGGTCAGTTCCTTTGAGGAAATGTCAGATCTTTCGAAATCCCTAAGGAACAAACTGGAAGAAATCTCGTTTATTACAGTGCCCAAGGTGGAGAGAAAGCAAATTTCGAAGCTTGATGGTACGGTGAAGTATCTGTGGCGTTTAAAGGATGAAAACTGTGTAGAAACGGTTTTGATGCGCTACCGTCATGGGAATACTGTCTGTATCTCCTCTCAGGTAGGCTGCCGAATGGGATGTGCTTTCTGTGCCTCTACCATAGGCGGGAAAGTCAGAGACTTAACGCCGGCTGAGATGTTGGATCAGGTTCTTTTCACACAGAAAGACTCGGGACTGGAGATTTCTAATATTGTACTGATGGGAATCGGTGAACCATTGGACAATATGGAAACAGTGCTTCGTTTTCTGGAGTTGGTGAACAGTTCAGAGGGAATGAACATTGGGATGCGGCATATTTCCCTCTCTACCTGTGGCCTGACAGAGCAAATTGACAAACTGGCTCAACTTCGGTTACAATTGACCTTATCGGTGTCCCTTCACGCGCCGGACGACGAGACCCGGTCCAGGATCATGCCGGTCAACCGGGGGGAAGGCGTAGAAAAGCTGTTTGCGTGCTGTCGGCGGTATTTTGAGACCACTGGACGCCGCATTTCGTATGAGTACTCTATGATAGATGGTGTGAATGATTCCGATTGGCAGGCGGATTTACTGGCAAATCATTTGAAGGGAACGCCGGGACATGTTAATTTGATCCCATTGAACGAAGTGGCTGAAAGCCCTTTCCATCCGAGCCGGAGGATTCGGGAATTTCAGCGGCGTTTGGAACAGCAGGGGGTTACAGTGACAGTCAGGAGAAGGCTGGGGGGAGACATTGATGCTTCCTGTGGGCAGCTGCGTCGAAAAAGGATGGAGGAGAAGATACAGTGATAGAAGCATGGGGAATTACGGATAAGGGAGCGGTCCGTCCTCAGAATCAGGACTGTTTTTATTTGAGGCAGGTTGGTGAGGAGCTGCTTACGGCCATTGTCTGCGACGGAATGGGAGGCCACAGAGCGGGTAACGTGGCCAGCGCGTTGGCAGTGGATGTGGCGTCTGCCTATTTGGAAAGCTTAACGCCAGAGGAATTGGTGGAGGCGCCCAAGGACCATCTGGTCAGGGGAGTCAATCTGTCCAATGAGGCGGTGTTTCGTAAGGCGGCGCAGGAGCCGGAGTGCAGGGGAATGGGTACGACTATGGTGTCGACCATTGTGGAGAAGACCCGGGTCTGGCTTCTGAATATTGGCGATAGCCGGGCATATCATATTGGTCAAAATGGAATTACCAAAATAAGCCGGGATCACTCAGTGGTAGAGGACCTGGTCTACCGGGGAGAGCTGACCCCCGAGGAGGCTCGGCTTCACCCCCAGAAAAATCTGATTACCAGAGCTTTAGGGAGCGACATGAAAGCGCAGCCTGATCTTTATGAGGTTGAGGTGAAGCTGGGAGACTATTTGCTCTTGTGCTCAGACGGACTTTCCAATACACTGACCGATCAGGAGATGCTTTATGAGATTCTCCATGGAGGGCTACGGGAAACTTGCTGTCAGAGGCTGATGGACCAGGCTCTTCTTCGGGGAGCGACGGATAATGTAACAATTGTACTGATTTACATAGGGTAAGGAGGTGAGAACGTGGATCAATACATAGGGAAAGTAATGGGAAACCGTTATGAGATATTGGAACGGATCGGTTCCGGCGGAATGGCGGTGGTATATAAGGCCCGTTGCCGCTGGCTCAATCGGTTTGTGGCAATCAAGATCCTGAAGGAGGATTTGACCCAGGACGAGGAATTCCGCCGCCGCTTTTACGATGAGGCTAAGGCTGTTGCCATGCTCTCACATTCCAACATTGTTTCTATTTACGATGTGTCCCGCTCTGAGGATTCCAGCGAGCCGGATTATATTGTGATGGAACTGATCGATGGGATCACCCTGAAACAGTATATTCAGAAGCGGGGTGGGAAACTGAACTGGAAGGAGGCCCTTCATTTCATTACCCAAATCATGAAGGGGCTTTCCCATGCCCATGGGCGGGGGATCATCCACCGGGACATTAAGCCTCACAATATCATGATTTTGAGGGATGGAAGTGTAAAGGTAGCTGATTTTGGCATTGCCAGACTGGTTTCCTCGGTCCAGAGTACAATGACCCAGGAGGCTCTGGGCTCGGTTCACTATATTTCGCCGGAGCAGGCAAGAGGAAGCCATATCGACGCCCGAAGCGATATTTATTCCGCTGGTGTGGTGCTGTATGAAATGCTGACAGGAAGGCTTCCCTATGAAGGGGATTCTCCTGTTGCGGTTGCCATTCAGCACATCAATTCGATTCCTCTTTCTCCCAGGGAGCTGGATGACTCTATCCCGGAGGCGATGGAAGAGATCACCATGAAGGCTATGGCTTCTGATGTGGAGAGGCGGTATGCTTCTGCGGAGGCCATGCTGGTGGACCTTGAAGAATTCCGTAAAAACCCAAGCATTAGCTTCGATTATTCGGAAAGCGATCTTTTGGCAGGAGAGGGAGACGAACCTACGCGGCCCATCGGGGCGGCCAAGGCGACTCAGGTGGTGGTTACCCGTCCTGCCCATGCGGCAAAGCAGGAAGAAAAAGTCCTGAAGCATTCTGAGCCTGGCTACGATGACGATGAGGGCTATGAAAATGAGGGCGGCGGTTTTGTGCGGGGCTTGGTGATATTTTCCTCAGTAATCGCCTGCTTAGCAGGTGTGATTTACTTTCTTTGGATCACTGTATTCAGTGGAATGGTGGAGAAACCCCAGACCTTTGAGGTGCCGGATCTTTTTGGATACACTCTGGAGGAGGCGGCAGTCCTTCCGATTGTTGTAGACCAGGGATTTACGATTCGGGAGGGGGATTATTTGGAGGATGATGAAGTTCCTGCGGGGCAGATCATCAGTCAAAGTCCTGAAGCGAAGGAAATGGTTAAAGCTGGTGGCCAGGAGATCACAGTAACTATTAGCCTGGGAGGAAGCGGGCTTCAGGTGCCGGATCTTTATAATAAGGACCAGCGGGTAGCGGTGAACGCTCTGAACGATTTGGGGTTGGTGCCGGAGATCAAGGAAGCGTATTCTGATGATGTTACGAAAGGAAACGTGATGCTTCAGGAACCGGCGGCCAACGAGAAGGTTGAGGAAGGCACAGTAGTTACAATTACAGTGAGCCAGGGGCGGGAGCCAAAGCCTCATACTATGATCACCGTGATCAATATGACACTTGAGGAAGCAACCGATGCGTTGAAAAAGCTGGGACTTTCTATAGGCTCAGTTCAGAGACTTCCCAATGATGAGATAGAGGCGGGAAAGATCACCGATCAAAGCGTAGCCCCCAATACCGTTGTTATGGAGGGAACGGCCATTGATCTTATTGTGAGCCTTGGGCCTGAGGCCCCGGTCATAGGCAGCACGGAGCCGACCTTGGGGCCAACGACAGAGCCCACTCCTACCCCTGGAAAAACTTCGCGTAAAAATGGAACAGTAGAGCTTCCGAATGACAAAGAAACAGTTACGGTTCGGGTCAATGTGGGCGGAGAGGAAAAATACCGGCAGGAGGTTCCAACCCGTCTGAGGACCACGACTTTTACGGTTACTGGAAGCGGACAGCAGGAGATCGTTGTTTACATTGACGATCAGGAGGTCAAGCGTTATATGGAGGACTTTGATTCCTGATGGTTGGTGTGATTCAAAAGGCACTTTCAGGGTTCTACTATGTGGATTGCGAAGGGAAACGCATTACTTGCCGCGGCAGGGGAAAGCTTCGCCATGATAAGCTTGCGCCGCTGGTAGGGGACCGGGTGGAAATAGCTCTTCAACCAGACGGCACAGGGATCGTGGAGCGGATCATACCCCGGAAGAACCAGTTTCGGCGTCCGGCCGTAGCGAATATTGATACGCTGGTGATCGTTGCTTCGGGAGCCATCCCAGTGACCGATCCCTTTTTGATCGATCGGATGACGGCTTTGGCAGAGTCAAAAAGTTGTGAAGTGTTCATTTGTTTTAATAAGTGGGACCTGGAGCAGCCCCAGGCGCTTTACGAGGTTTATGCCGCAGCCGGCTTTCCAACTTTTCGAGTCAGTACGGAGACGGGAGAGGGCATAGAGCTTTTGCGTGAACAGCTAACAGGAAAGATATGCGCTTTTGCGGGGGACTCCGGCGTAGGCAAGTCCAGCATTCTCAATAGTCTTGCTCCAGAGCTTTCGGCTCAGGTGGGAGAAGTCAGTGAAAAGCTGGGCCGGGGGCGTCATACCACCCGTCATGTGGAGCTTTTTCGCCTGGAAAATGGGGCGTTGATTGCGGATACGCCAGGGTTTGCTTCACTGGAGGAAACGGAGGAGCTTACTTCAGAAGAGCTTCCCCAGGATTTTCGTGAGTTCCGACCGTATCTAAATGAATGTAGATTTGTAGGTTGCTCTCATGTGAAGGAAAGCGGCTGTGCGGTCCTGGAGGCGGTCTTGACTGGGAATATCGCGGAGAGCAGGCATGGCAGCTATGTTAAGCTACTTGAGCGCACGTCGCAGATCCCATCCTGGAAACGGAAGAAAATGGATAATTTTTCTGTGGAACAGGCCAAAAGCAAAGGAAAAAACCAATAAGTTCGTTTCACAAATTACCGCCGCTCTTCGTATACTGGATTATATCCGGGATGGAAGGGCGGCGGTGTTTTTGCCCTTGGCCGGAAAAATCCTGAGAGGAGGGGCGACATGAAAATCGTTGTAATTAAATCTCCGAAGGTGTTACAGGGAATTCTTAAAAGAATTTTCAGATTGAAATAAAGACATACCCTCCACTCCTTGTACATATAGATTCACAGAAGCAATCAGGCGGATGCTTGTAGAGGAGTGAGATATGCGTATGGAATTTGAATTGAACCATGCACAGATGAGAGGTTTTGAGCAGGTATTGGATGTGACCCTGCGGCCGGAAGAGACTATGGAGAGCATTGTGCCGGACGCATGCCCGGACATACTCCGGGTGGTAGAGACAGATGGTAAGGTGCTGATCGACCGAAAAGAAGCCATGTCTGGGCGGGTAGAAGTTTCTGGAAGCTTCCAGCTGTCGGTCATTTATGTACCCGATGGCGAAAAGGGTGTACGCCATATGGAGGTTACACTGCCTTTTACCTGCAGTGCGGAGAGCCGGGAGATCGAGCCGAATTCTGAGGTGGTGGTATCCGCCCGACTTTGCCGGGCGGATACCAGGGCGATCAATCCGCGGAAGGTTCTGGTACGGGCGGAAGCTGCCATCGACGTGATGGCATATGCTCCCGTTGAGAGAGCGGTTGCGGTTCAGGTCGAGGAGTCCCAGGAAACGGTGGAGCAACTGGTGGAGACAAAGGAAGTCTATTTGACACTGTGCGTGCAGGAAAAGCCCTTTACAATATCGGATGAGATCAATCTGTCGGCGGGAAAACCAGCAGCGGTGGAACTTCTGAAACATCGGATCAGGATTCTACAAGGGGAGTCAAAGGTCATTGGAAATAAACTGATTTTTAAAGGAAGCGTCAATGTGGAGCTCCTCTATCGGGGGGAGGATGACGGACTCTATACTGCCGGCGGAGAACTGCCATTCTCTCAAATTGTAGAGGTCAGCGGAGCGGCGGAGGAAGCAGAAAATCAGATCTTTATTTCTATGCAAACAGTTGACTGCGCCCTTTCCGCCAGTGGCGAGGGACGGATCGTGGAAGTTGATCTGGAGGCTGCGCTTCAGGTAATGGTTTCGGAACTTAGGACAATGGAGATATTGACGGATGCTTACAGTATTGCACAGCCTCTGGAAGCCGAGTGGAAAAGCTGTCCAGTGGAGCTGCGCCTGGATAGGGGAAGCCGAAACCAAACTGCCAGGGAGGTTTGGGAGCTGGCGGAGACAGTCCGGGAGGTTTTGGATTGTCGAATGGCAGTGAGTCAGATCACCCAGGTGAGAGAAGGGGAACGTCTCCTCCTCAACGCCCAACTGGAGGTTCAGCTTCTTTTCTTCGACGAGCAGGGGGAACTCTATTCCCGGCAGCGTACGTTGACGGTTCCGTGTCCGTTGGAGCTTCCTGAGGAATGCCGTTGCCTCTGCCGTTGTGAGCAGGTCGGGGATAGCTATGCGGCGCCTGCTGTGGGAGGGGTGGAGATCCGGGCTTCGCTGGATTTCTGGTATTGCGCTCTTTCCAGACAGCTCTTGACCAATCTTTCCTCGCTAAGGTCTGGTGAGGAGGAAGAAGAGGAGGAGCATCCTTCCCTGGTTTTGCGGATGCTGGAGCAAGGAGAGCGTCTGTGGGATGTGGCCAAGGCCTACAGGACAACGATTCCTGACATTGTCCGGGCAAATAATCTGGAGAGTGAATCTGATGGGGTGGGCAAGCTGCTGCTCATTCCCAGAAGACGGTAAAGGGGGAGCGGAAGATGGAAGGAAATAAGTTGTATGACGATATTGCCCGGCGTACCAGTGGGGATATCTATATTGGGGTGGTTGGGCCAGTCCGTACAGGAAAATCCACCTTCATTAAGCGGTTCGTGGAAACATTGGTGATCCCCAATATTGAGAACGTATACCGTCGTGAACGGGCCCGGGATGAGCTGCCTCAGAGTGGGTCTGGCCGGACGATCATGACGGCGGAACCAAAGTTTGTTCCCGAAGAGGCTGTTCGGATCGAGATGGAGGATGGAGCCGCTTTTTCGGTCAGGCTCATAGACTGTGTGGGATACCTGGTGCCCGGAGCGGTGGGACAGACCGAGGACGATGCGCCTCGAATGGTGACAACGCCTTGGTTTGACCATGACATTCCTATGACTGAGGCGGCCGAGGTGGGAACTCGGAAGGTGATCGCGGAGCATTCCACGATTGGCATTGTGGTGACCACTGATGGAACGATCACCGATATTCCCCGGGAGGATTATCTGGAGGCGGAGAACAGGGCTATCCTGGAACTGAAGGAACAAGGGAAACCCTTTATGGTCTTGCTGAACTCGGCCTACCCCGATTCAGACCGGGCAAAAGCAATTCAGGCAGATATTTCAGAGCGTTATGATATTACCTGTATGCGGATCAATTGCCTGGAGCTGAGTGAGGCCGATGTAACAGCGATCATTCAGGCGGTATTGTATGAGTTCCCGGTAAAAGAGCTGGATATGTTTTTACCGCCCTGGGTGGATGCGCTTCCGTACACGCATCCTATTAAGAATGGGCTTTATACAGCAATCAGAGAAAATGTGGGAGATATGCGCCGGATTCGGGATGTTGAGCATACCTTAACTGCTATTGGACACTGTGAGAATGTTGGCGGCGTGAGTCTGACCGGCATTGATCTGGGGATCGGAAAAGCCTCAGCTATGCTGGAACTGCCCCGGAGCCTTTTTTATGAGACGATCTCAACACAGTCTGGCTTTGATATTTCAGATGATGGCGATTTGATGGAGCTTCTTACCAGCTTGGCCCATGTGAAAAAAGAATATGACAAGGTATCGGAAGCCCTATGCCAGGTGCGGGAGACTGGGTATGGGATCGTAGCACCCAGCCCGGAGGAGATGAAGCTGGAGGAGCCGGAGATCGTTCGGCAGGGAGGCCGATATGGTGTGAGACTGAAGGCATCGGCGCCCAGTATCCATATGATTCGGGCAGACATCGAGACCGAGGTCTCCCCCATTGTGGGCAGTGAAAAACAGTCCGAGGAGATGATCAGTTTCCTTTTGCAGGACTTTGAAGGGGACACAGCCAAAATTTGGGCTTCCAATATTTTTGGAAAATCCTTCCATGACCTGGTGAGTGAGGATCTGACCACCAAGCTGAAGCGAATGCCTGAAGATGCCAGAGGTAAGCTGCGGGAGACGTTGCAGCGTGTGATCAATGAGGGATCAGGTGGACTGATCTGTATTATCCTGTGACAAGAAAAAACAGCGGAGAGCCGGTGACGGTCTCCGCTGTTTTTCTTTAAAATAGTATAGGAGTCAGGGATAAATATTAAGGATCCAATTTGGGAGCAAGAGGAGTAATGGCACCGTCGACAGCGGCGGAAAGAAAATAGCCAAAAATGTGACCACGCTGTTCCTCGTATAAATCCAGCTTTTGATAAAGCTCCTTGTAGGCGCGAAAAGTATTTTTTTTCATGAGGATGGTTTTCCGAAGGGAAATATGGCTGTTGACCAGACTGTCTTCACGCTTTCGGTAGTAGTAGATAGGCTTTGCCACCGCGGAGACAAGTCGAACATGCTCCAGGTATTGAAGATTGAATAGAAAGTCTTCCCCCCATTTGATTTGGGGATCAAATTGAAGCTGAGCATTTTCTACCAGAGAACGGCGGTAAAGCTTATTCCACAAAACACCATAATAATAGTTGGCAGGGGCTTTCATCATTTCCTTAGCATACTCGCACCGGGTGAGCAGCTTGTCAGTTTTGATGTGCCCCCGCTGGGCGGCGTGATTTTCCAGGACACGATAAAAATGGCAGACGGTCAAATCGCTGCCGGCACTTTCGGCGCCATGAAAAAGGGTCTCAACTGCGTTGTCAGTAAGCCAGTCGTCGGAATCAATAAACTGAAGATATTTTCCGCGAGCGTGTAAAAGAGCGCGGTTTCGGCTGACAGAAACCCCGGAGTTTTCTTGATCGAACAGGAAAAATCGGGTGTCAGATTCGGCAAAGGAGCGGCAGATGTCCTGGGAGGCATCTGTGCTGCCGTCATTGACCATCAGCACTTCAAAATTACGGAAGGACTGCGCCTGAATGGAGGAGAGGCATTGAGAAAGATATTGGGCGGCGTTATATACAGGGATAATAATTGATACAGATGGAAGAGACATAGAGTGGAGTTCCTTTCTTTTCACTGCTGACTGATGATATTATATCAGATTTTGATAAAAAGAAAAGACTTGACAAGTGTGTCAAGGTATATCATAATCAAGAAGGAGAATACTGGATTTATACCTAAAACAAAATTTCGAGCAGTGAAGGGAAGGATCAATATGGCAATGATTCATTTTAATGAAGAAGGGTTCAATAAGGCACTGGACAGTGGAAAGCTGATGATGGTAGATTTTTGGGCGACTTGGTGTGGCCCTTGCCAGATGCTGGGTCCAGTGATCGAACAGCTGGCCGAAGAATATGAGAGCCAGGATGTGATCATCGGTAAGGTGGATGTGGATGAAAATCCTGAATTGGCTAAAAAATATGGTGTTATGAGCATTCCCACAGTTGTTTTCCTGAAGGATGGCGAAGAATTTGACCGGAAGGTAGGCGCGATGCCGGCCGAGGTTTATGCCGATGCTCTGGATGAAGCGTTGGGAAATGAAGTGTAAGCAATGAGGATTATGGCAATCGATTACGGCGACGCCCGGACAGGCGTCGCCGTATCTGACCTAATGGGGATGATAGCGGGGTATACGACTGTGATCCCTGGGCGTAGAAACGAGACCATTATTAATGAAATTATCCGCTTGGCCCAAAGTCATCAGGTGGAGGAGCTGGTAGTAGGCCTTCCGCGGAATATGGACGGGACAGAGGGACCTCGGGCTCAACTATGCCGAAGCTTTGCGGAGGAGCTGGAAAAAGCATCCGGATTGCCTGTAACGATGTGGGACGAGAGGAGAACTACCGTAGAGGCCCATGCCATTTTACATCAAAGTGGAAAACGGATGAAGGACCATAGAAAGAACGTAGATGCGGTGGCTGCTGCTCTTATTTTAGAGAGCTACCTGATGAGGAAAAGACAGACTCAGGGGGAGTGAGACGGTACATGGAGGAATATGCCGAGAGGCTTGAGAAAGCTGCCCCGTCGACCATAAAATGGATCCAGGCCAAGCGCATCCTGACACGAAACCGTTCGACGGATTGGTTTGGAACGGACCATACGATGAACCTTTACCGTGGCTGCCCACATGGCTGCATTTATTGTGACAGTCGAAGCGAATGCTATCAGGACGATTGCTTTGACCAGGTGAAAGGAAAAGAAAATGCTTTGGAGCTTTTACGCAACGAGCTGCGGCGTAAAATTAGACCTGCATTTATAAGTATGGGCTCTATGTCGGATCCATATAATCCATATGAAAAGGAGTTAGAGCTGACAAAAAAGGCGCTGATGCTAATTTACTCCTATGAGTGTGGAGTGGCGGTTTGTACCAAGTCTGATTTGATCCTTCGTGATAGGATGCTATATGGGGATATTCAGAAGCAGGCGCCAGTTATCTGCAAATTGACAGTTACAACAATGGATGAATCTTTGGCTGGAAAGCTGGAACCCGGGGCACCTACTCCGAAGGCGCGGATGAAAGCGGTGGAGGGCTTGTCCGCGGAAGGGATATTTACCGGGATACTCCTTATGCCGGTTTTGCCATTTTTAGAGGACGATCCAAAGCAAGTGATGGCTGTTGTGGATGCGGCGGCAGAGGCGGGAGCAAAATTTGTATACGCCTTTTTTGGCGTGACCTGTCGGGACAGGCAGCGGGCCTATCTATATCAAGCATTAGAGCAGAAATTTCCCGGGGTGCGCACGCAGTATGAGAAACGCTTTGGAAATCAGTATCAATGTCTGTCGCCAAAAGCGAAAGAGCTTTGGGGGATGCTTAGGGAGCGGTGTGAGGAAAAAGGGCTGCTGTGTGAGATGAAACATATTGTAGCGGCCGCAAAGAGGCCTTATCTGGCTACACAATTGACTATTTTTGATATGTAGCGGGGACGGCAGAGCCGTCTCCGCTTTTGTGAAGCTACGTGAGAGGGAAGTGTTTCACAGATGGGGGCACAAGATTTTAACCAAGAGCCTCTACGGCGTTGGCACAGACCAGATAGACCCGGCTGAGAGCTTCGTCGGCAAGGACCAGAACGGAGCCGATGGAGCCCAGCACAGACACATTCTGCAGAACCATAGGCCCGACAGTGAGGGTCGCAAGGCGGCTTAAGTTGCGGGTGGACAACTCAGTGAGCAGACCGGCAGCGCAGCAGCAGTCGTCACAGTCACAGTGAGCCTGACAGGGAGCACAGGGATTGGTAGAGCCGCCCTCAGCCTGAATGGCCCTGCGAAGAGCGCGAACGGCTCGATGGAAGTTGCTGTCATCGCAATCCCGGGGACATTCGGCTTCTGTGATCTGGAAAGCGACAGCCTTGATGGCACACAGGCTAAGCTGGCTGATGTCCTCCATAGCTACGGCAGCCGTGCCGGGAAGAGCAAAATAAGCGGTACCGGTCACGTCCAGAAGGTCACAGTTGCAGGGAGAGAAGCGGCGCAGACCGGCGTAGGGGGTAGTGATATTGTCTGTGTCAGAGCCAGGGACAGACAGTGGGCTGCCGACAGCAAGGGCATCGGTGAGGAAGAAAAATGCGTTGAAATTGACCAAGGAACCGAGAGTATTGCCGCAAAGAAGGCGGAGAGCCTCAACCATAGAGGATTTGCAGCAGCAAGGATTTGAGACATCGGGGAGGGAGGGGCATACAACATCATCCTCTTCCATGGCACATGAACAGGAAGGAAAAACTTCTTCCGCGGAAAGAGGTCGTTCGTTTTTCTGGCAGGAGGTACAGTGGTAGTGCTCCATATACTGCTTTGGGGACATTAAAGATCACTCCAATACTATATTTGATGGGCTGGGAAGTCCATCTGAACCATTGTATGCGGGAGAGAGAGAGGAGCGCAGGAAGGAATTGTGAAGACTTTTTTAAAAAGTAAAAATGGGGCTTGCGCAGAAAAGAAAAACAGAGTAGAATAAGCCTATCCTAAAAAAGTAGGAGGAATAAAAAATGGCTATTTTTGATTTTGAAGCCCTGAAGGATAAAGCGAAGGATCTGGCCCAGACTGGTGTGAGCAAATCCAAGCAGTTGGGAGAAATCGCAAAGCTGAATCTGGCCAATGTTGGCGAGGAAGATACCATTCGTAAGGCTTACATGGAGATTGGTAAGCTTTATTACGCGGAGCGGGGGATGGCTCCTGAGCCGGCTTATGCGGCTCTTTGTGAGAAGATCACAGCTGCCAAGGTGGCGATTGAGGAAAATAAAAACCGGGTTGAGGAGCTGAAGGCCGAGGATAGCTCGGCAGAAGCTGATGTGATCTCCTCTGTGGAGCCTTTGGCGGAGGAGACCGTTATCCTGCCGGTAGAGAATGAGATCCCCCCGCAGGAATAAGAAAGCAGAGTGCCATCCACTACGGATGGCACTCTGTTTTTTGGCTACGCAATAAGGGAGCCCCCAAAGAATTATTCTTTGGGGGTTCCAAGCAATATGTAATTACTGATTAATGATCCGACGGGCGGAAACATAGGCGTTGTTGTAGTAGGAAGAGTTCATGTCACTGTAGGTAATGCCCTTAGTGGAGGAGGCATGGATAAACTGGCCATTTCCAGCGTAAATTCCCACGTGAGTGATATAGACATAGCTGGAGAAGGTGTGGAAGAATACCAAATCGCCGGGCTGGAGCTCGCTGCGGGACACGGCCACGCCGTTCGTAGCCTGGGCGCTGGCAGTCCGGCTGATGTCATAGCCAAAATGGTTCATAACATACTTGGTAAAGCCAGAACAATCAAAGCTTCTGGGGCCGTTACCACCCCAGACATAAGGGATCCCAAGGAATTGTTCGCCGTAGGCCACGATCTGATTACCCAAGGTGATGGCGGAGGTGGGATCCTCATCTGCCCGAAGGCCGGAGGAATCCTTGCAAAGGGAAAGATAGTCGCTGGAAACATAGCCGACCACATTACCAAAGGAAATCTTATACCAACCAGCTTCCACGCCAAGGATGGACACAATGCTGCGGTTACGCAACGTATCGACCAAGGGATATTCCGTACCGGGGCCGCTGCGGACGTTTAGCATAGAACTGACCTCGTTTACAATGCCGTAGCCAAGATCCACATTAGCGGTAGTGACCACATCCAGGTATTCAGCGGACATATAGCCTTCAACAGATTTGTAATCCACCTTATACCAGGCTTCATCCACCTGTTCCAAAACTACAACAATGTCACCCTGAGGCGCGGTAGCCAGAATGGAGGCGTCAGAAGAGGGCTCGGAGCGGAGACGGAGCGCAGCGGCGTCCTCGTTGACAGTGCCGACACCGACACATGCGGCGGAAGCGCTTACAATGAAAAGAGTGGTTAGGATCATACACAAGACTGTAACGCGGAGAAACTTCTTGGCAAAAGACATGACGGCGAACATCCTTTCTATCTCTTTTGTGTGTTTTGAAGCTTACTTTCCGGCGAGAGCCCGCTCAAGCCAGATAGCGCCCAGATCCATGGCGTCATAAAGGTTCTGCTTTTCGCTTTTCTTTACGACCACATCGCGGCTTTTGATGTCGGGATCGGTAAGCTGAAGCTGAATCGCAACCTTGGTAGCCACATCCAGGTCGCCTTCTTTGGCGGAGGAAATAATTTGAAGAACGATAATGTATTTGTCGGCCATGCTTCCATAATAAATCATATTGTCTTTGCGGCGGAGCGGATGGCCTTTGTAGGTTAATGGAATGTCGGGAGTTTTTTTATCGGCCATTTAAATAGCCTCCTTCAAAATAGTTACAATCACGTTTCTGAAATGTAACCAAATTGTAACATATTGTTACCGGCATGTCAACACCGAAATCAGCGAATTTGAGAAGAAAAATTTGACAAAGTGAGAAGGAGAGGGCATACTGAAGAAAGAACGGAGGTGGAGCATGGATCTATTGTGGAATATTGCGGCGACGGGCGCTTTCTTTTTTTGCGCATTAGTGTTGATTTTACGCTGGTGCGCCCAAAGTGGGTTGGCCTTGAACGGGGCTTTGGCGGAACCGCCGCCGAAACGAGCAGGAAAAAAGCCTCAGGCTAATGTCCTCTGGCGAGTCTTTTTTTCGGCTGTTGCCTTTCGACTGATAACGGCAGGGGTGGGCTTGCTTCTTTACAATTTATTACAAGGAGTATCTTTGGGTGTTGCTGATTTGCCGGAGCTCTGGACACGGTGGGACGGGCAGCACTATGTAAAACTGGCAGAGTTGGGATACAGCGGATATGTGGAAAATGGGCAAAATCTATTTCTTGTGTTTTTCCCTCTGTATGTATGGGTCACAAGGCTGGTACGGCTGATGATCCCGAACACAGCGCTGGCGGGAATGCTTGTGAGCTATTTTTGCTTTGGATGGGGAAATGTTTACCTATACCGATTGGCGTCGGAAGAATATGGTGAAAAAAACGCCCATCTGGCGTTGGCCCTCCTTTGGTTTGGGCCCTTCTCCTTTTTCTTCGGCGGGATCATGACGGAAAGCTTGTTTCTTCTTACTACATCCGCGGGACTATACTATATTCGCCGGCATAGATGGGGGATGGCGGCAATGTGGGGGGTTCTGGCTTCATTGACGCGGATGCAGGGGGTCATTCTGATCGGAGCGGCGATCGCTGAGCTTTGTAACCAGGAGAAGCCTTTTGGAAAAATAAAGGAGGAGAGACGATACGCGCTTCTGAGTATTCTAAAAAAACTTCCGATACTCTGTGCGCCGATCCTGGGGGGTATAGGCTATTTTGGTCTTAACTATTATGTGACCGGGAATCCTTTCGCGTTCTCTATCATGCAGAGGCATTGGAGCCAAGGGTTTATGTGGTTTCCTGACGTCCTGTCTTATTTGGCGCGAAACGCTCTTGGCTGGCACAATGAAATGACTCGTTGGGAAATGTGGATCCCGGAGTTTATACTTTTCTGGCTGGTTGCGGTCCTTTTGCTGAAAAGCTGGAAAAAGCACAGAAGTATGCTTGTTTTATATGGATTCGTCTATTTTATTTTGAACTATTGTCTATCCTGGCTTTTGAGCGCGGGACGCTATTTGGCCTGCGGAGTGCCCTTCTATCTTTTTGGAGCGGAAGAGTTAAAAGGGCGGAAGGGATTGGCCATTACTGTATTGACGATTATGGGAGCTTTGCAATGCTTCTTCCTATACCGCTATCTTTGCTGGGGACAGGTCATGTAAAAAGCTGTGGGGACATCAAACGGATGTCCCCACAGCTTTTTGGAAAATTATTAATTATCAGCTGAGGTGCTTGGAAGAAAGCTCCCGCCATAAAAACCATAGGGTGGAAGATAGCGAGAAGAGCATTAAAAGCCCCTCGGTCAACTGTGCCCAAGTAACGCCGAAAATGGAAAGGACCAGAAAATACCGTCTTGCCAGATAAGCGTGATAGCCGCCCAGAGAGGCCAGCTCCGCCCCGAAGGCCGAAAGACTGAACCTGAGCTTTGAGCAGGCGAGGACAACAAGGAGAACTCCACCCAAAAAGAAGTAACGTTCGTGCATATAAGGGAGGAGAAATGGAACGCCAAGGCTCAGGGCCGCCCCTGTCAGAACAAGGGCGGTATCGTCCACCGCACAGCGGTGGACGAACAAAAGAAGCAGTATAGCAAGAACAAAAAGGAACGCGGCGAAGATAGTGGCCTTCGGGATCCATGGGGCGACCTGGACTTTATATGGGAGCAGGGCAAAAATGGACGGAGAGTTGTAATTGACCGTCTGCCAGGCAATACTGGAGCCGGCCTGATCGACATATACGTTCAAAATGTCGGAGATGGGCTTTCCAAACAGCAGGGCAGGCAGCATGGTCAAAAGAAAAATGAATGGAAAAACAAAAAATTTGCGAAACTCCATTCGACCAGTAAACCAAATGACACACCAGAGAGGAAGAATGAAAATAGCCTGAAGCTTAAAAGAAAAGGCAAGGGCAAGGAGGGACATAGAGGAAACTTGCTTGCGGTCAAGCGCCTGAGAGAGGGAGAGCAGACACAGAGCGGCCCACACGCTGTCGCACTGTCCCCAGCAGGAGCCGTTAAGCACCACAGTGGGGAGCAGGAGCAGAGCGCCAAAGGTGGAGTACATGTGCGTTTCCTGAGTGGTAAGATGTTTCACCAGCCGCAGCCCGCCCCAGGCCAGGAGGATATCAAACAGGATAGAAAAGAGTTTGATACCATATAAGTCGGGAATGGGAAGATAAGAAAGAAAGGCAAGCATATAGAGGTATGGTACATTATAATTTCCAATTGGGTCCTTGAGAGCAAGAAATCCGCCATTTTGCCGGAAATGACTGACCCATTTGGAAAGAAAATCCTGATAATCCAGGGTGACATGATCCAAAAGAAGGACCCGAATCAACAGCGCAGCGCCAATAGGAAGAAGCATCAGGAGGAGCTTATCGAAGGATATTCCCTCCCGGTACAAAAGAAAGAGAGCAAGAGCGCCCAAAGCCATAAAAGACAAACCAACGGTGGTTCGGGCAATAGGAGTGCCAAGAGAAAGGGTGAGGCTTCGAGCAAAGGTGAGAACCAGCATAAGGCTCCCCAATGTGGCGGGAAGCAAATAGCGCTTGGACAACATGACGTGAAGCACCTCGATTTAAAGATAAAAAAATCTGGATTTCTCCAGATATTTTAGCTAATTTGATATTGACTTCACACATAGAACATGGTATAATAAAACGCTTTTGTTATATGGGAGAGTGTACCAAACTTTCGATGCGGTTTCAGTTTATCATAGCGGGGACGGTCTGACAAGAGGATTTTCCTGCAAATAAACAACCGCCCCGTGAGTTTCAAACACTCGGCTTCATCGGAAATACGAAAACGAGGTGTTGGATTACATGGTCAAGGATGTCAATTATGGCAAAACCCTTCGGAAGAGCTTTGCCCGACATGACGAGCCCCTGGAGATGCCCAATCTTCTGGAGATCCAGAAAAATTCCTACCAGTGGTTCCTGGATAAGGGGCTGAGAGAGGTATTTCGGGATACGGCCGCCATTTCGGACTTTGCCGGCAATCTGGAGCTGAGCTTCATCGACTATTCTATGGATGAAAGCCCGAAGTATACGGTGGAGGAGTGCAAGGCACGGGATGCCACCTATGCCGCTCCGATCAAGGTCAAGGTCCGTCTCCACAACAAGGAGACTGGGGAGATCAAAGAGCAGGAGCTCTTTATGGGAGATTTCCCCTTGATGACCAAGGCGGGAACCTTTGTGATCAATGGCGCGGAGCGTGTTATTGTTTCTCAGATCGTCCGGTCGCCGGGCATGTACTATTCCCGTACCGCGGATAAGGCGGACAACCTGACCTATGCGACCACGGTAATTCCTGGCCGGGGTGCTTGGCTGGAGTATGAAACGGACCTCAGTGATGTGTTCTGGGTTCGGATCGATAAGAATCGGAAGATCCCCGTTACGTGTCTGATCCGTGCGGTGGGGCCCCGTACCGACGGTGAGATCCTGGAGATGTTTGGCGAAGATCCCCGTATTGTGGCAACTTTGGACAAGGATACTTGCAAGACTTATGAGGAGTCATTGTTGGAGATTTATCGGAAGCTTCGTCCCGGCGAGCCTCCCACGGTGGACTCTGCGGTCAGCCTGATCAACGGACTCTTTTTTGACGCCAGACGGTACGACCTTTCCGCGGTCGGACGCTATAAGTTCAACAAGAAGATGGCGATTGGACCCCGTATTTCAGGCCATACGCTGGCTCAGCCCGCGGTGGATCCGGCTACCGGGGAAATTTTGGCTGATGCCGGCGAAACTCTGACCCGGGAGAAGGCTTGGCTGCTCCAGGATAAGGGTGTGAATGAGGTAGTTTTGGATGTGGAGGGGAAGACTGTAAAAGTGTTCTCCAACCACATGGTAAGCATGAAGGACTATGTTTCTTTTGATTCGGAAGAGTGTGGCATTACTGAGCGAGTCCGGCAGAGTGTGCTTGCCGAGATCCTGGCGGAAGCCAACGGCGACGAGGAGCGGCTGAAAGAACTGGTGCAGGAGCGTCGGGATGACCTGGTGCCTAAGCATATTATTGTGGATGACATCATGGCCTCCATCAACTACCTTAACGGTTTGGCAAATGGTGTGGGTGTTCCTGATGATATCGACCATCTGGGCAACCGCCGTCTGCGCTGTGTGGGGGAGCTGCTTCAGAACCAGTTCCGCATTGGCTTCAGCCGTATGGAGCGGGTCATTCGGGAGCGGATGACGGTTCAGGACATGGACGTGGTCACACCCCAGTCTCTGATCAACATCCGGCCTGTCACTGCCGCGATCAAAGAATTTTTTGGCTCCAGCCCCTTGAGCCAGTTCATGGATCAGACCAATCCCTTGGCTGAGTTGACCCACAAGCGTCGTGTATCCGCCTTGGGCCCTGGTGGTCTGAGCCGTGACCGGGCCTCCTTTGACGTGCGGGATATTCACTATTCCCATTATGGACGGCTTTGTCCGATTGAAACGCCTGAAGGTCCTAACATCGGCTTGATCTCCTATCTGGCCTCCTATGCCAAGGTGAATCGGTATGGTTTTATTGAGGCTCCTTACCGCAAGGTGGATAAGGCCACCGGCAAGGTTACGGATGAGATCGAGTATATGACCGCAGATATGGAGGATCCTTTCAATGTGGCGCAGGCCACAGAGCCTCTGGATGAAAATGATTGCCTGGTCAACGCCCGTATTACTTGCCGTCACCGCAACGAGATCATTGATGTGGATCGGAATCAAGTGGACTACATTGATGTATCCCCCAGAATGATGGTGTCGGTGGCGTCTCAGATGATCCCCTTCCTGGAGAACGACGACCCCACCCGAGCCATGATGGGCGCCAACATGCAGCGGCAGGCCGTGCCTCTGCTGACCACAGAGGCTCCTATCGTAGGTACTGGTCAGGAGTATAAAAACTGTATTGACTCTGAAAATGTTATCCTGGCCGAGGAGGATGGCGAGATCACCCGTGTATCGGCGGATTATGTGTCGGTCCGCTACGATGATGGCCGTGTGGTTGACTACAAGTTGACCAAGTTTATGCGGTCCAATCATACAACCTGCATTAACCAGCGTCCTATTGTGAATGCGGGCCAGCGAGTGGAGAAGGGCGAGGTTATTGTTGATGGTCCTTCCACGGACAACGGCGAAATCGCCCTGGGTAAAAATATTCTCATGGGCTTTATGACCTGGGAAGGTTATAACTATGAGGATGCTATCCTGCTTAATGAGCGGATGGTAAAGGATGATGTCTTTACATCTGTTCATATCGAGGAATACGAGACCGAAGCTCGGGACACCAAGCTTGGTCCTGAGGAGATCACACGGGATATTCCTAACGTGGGTGAGGACGCATTGAAGGATCTGGACGAGCGCGGGATCATTCGTGTGGGTGCCGAGGTCCATCCCGGAGACATTCTGGTGGGTAAAGTCACCCCCAAGGGTGAGACTGATTTGACGGCTGAGGAGCGCTTGCTCCGGGCCATCTTTGGCGAGAAGGCCCGTGAAGTTCGAGATACTTCCTTAAAGGTGCCTCACGGTGAGAGCGGTATTATTGTAAACGTAGATGTCTTTACACGTGAGAATGGCGATGAGCTGAATCCCGGTGTTAATATGACGGTGCGGATCTACATCGCTCAAAAGCGCAAGATCAGTGTAGGCGATAAAATGGCCGGACGTCATGGTAACAAGGGCGTTGTTTCCCGGATCCTGCCTCAGGAGGATATGCCCTTCCTGCCGGATGGCACTCCGCTGGATATTGTGCTGAATCCTCTGGGCGTGCCTTCCCGTATGAACATCGGCCAGGTGCTGGAGGTCCACCTTGGCTATGCGGCCAAGACGTTAGGATGGAAAGTTGCCACTCCCATTTTTAACGGCGCCAACGAGCGAGATATTCAAGAGCTGTTGAAGGAGGCCGGTCTGTCTGAGGACGGCAAGAGCGACATGTACGACGGCCGTACCGGCGAGAAGTTTGATAACCGGGTCACCACTGGCTATGTGTACTTCCTGAAGCTTCACCACCTGGTGGATGATAAGATCCATGCCCGTTCCACTGGTCCCTATTCCTTGGTTACCCAACAGCCCTTGGGTGGCAAAGCCCAGTTTGGCGGACAGCGGTTCGGTGAGATGGAAATGTGGGCGTTGGAGGCCTATGGCGCCGCATACACTCTTCGGGAAATGCTTACCGTCAAGTCCGATGATGTGACTGGCCGTGTCAAGACTTACGAGGCCATTGTAAAGGGACACAACGTACCCTCGCCTGGCGTGCCTGAGGCGTTCAAGGTCTTGGTTAAGGAGCTTCAGGCGCTCTGCCTGGATGTTCAGATCTTGGACCGGGGTGGGAGTGTCATTGAACTCAAGGAGGACGATGAGGATACCTATCCGCCTGATCGTGTCCGTGAGGATGATGACTTCTATCGGTATAGAGATGAGAATGAGTTTGCGTCGTCAGGCTTTACGCTGAAAGAAAGCAGCGACGATGACGATTTGGCAATATCGGACGACGAGGACGATTATGCGGACGAAGACACGATAGACTTTTCCGATGAGGATGAGTCGCTGGATGAAGAATAAGGAAGGGAGGACAGCATAATGAATAATGAGTTTGACGCGATCCGCATTGGAATGGCCTCCCCTGAGCAGATTTTAGAGTGGTCCCATGGCGAGGTCAAAAAGCCTGAAACCATTAACTATCGGACACTGAAGCCGGAGCGGGATGGCCTGTTCTGTGAGCGGATCTTTGGCCCTACCAAAGACTGGGAGTGCCACTGTGGTAAGTATAAGAAGATCCGTTATAAAGGAAAAGTTTGTGACCGCTGCGGCGTTGAGGTCACCCGGGCTAAGGTCCGCCGTGAGCGTATGGGCCATATCACACTGGCTGCTCCCGTAAGTCATATCTGGTATTTTAAGGGGATTCCCTCCCGGATGTGCCTCCTGCTGGATGTGAGCCCCCGGATTTTGGAAAAAGTTCTTTATTTTGCCTCCTATATTGTAATTGATCCCGGCTATACTCCGCTTTCCAAGAATCAGATCCTGACGGAGAAAGAATATCAGGATATGCGGGAAAAGTATGAGGACGATTTTGAGGCGGGGATGGGCGCGGAGGCGGTGAAGAAGCTGCTCCAGCAGATCGATCTGGAGGAGTTGAGCCGGTCTCTTCGTGAGGAGCTGAAGAAGTCGAATGGGCAGAAGAAGGCCCGTATCGTTAAGCGCCTTGAAGTGGTGGACGCATTCCGCATTTCGGGCAACAAGCCGGAGTGGATGATTATTGATGTACTGCCTGTGATTCCACCCGAGATCCGTCCTATGGTTCAGCTGGACGGCGGCCGTTTTGCTACCAGTGACTTGAACGATTTGTACCGCCGGGTCATCAACCGCAACAATCGCTTGAAGCGGTTGATCCAGCTCAACGCTCCTGACATTATTGTTCGGAACGAAAAAAGAATGCTTCAGGAAGCGGTGGATGCCCTCATTGACAATGGCCGACGCGGCCGGGCTGTAGTGGGGGCCAATAATCGGGCGCTTAAGTCTCTCAGCGATATGTTGAAGGGCAAGCAGGGAAGATTCCGCCAGAACCTGCTGGGTAAGCGTGTGGACTACTCTGGCCGTAGCGTTATCGTGGTCGGTCCTGAGCTGAAAATTTATCAGTGCGGTCTGCCCAAAGAGATGGCCATTGAGTTGTTCCGGCCCTTCGTTATGAAGAAGCTGGTTGAGGATGGTGCTGCCAACAATATCAAGTCGGCTAAAAAGATGGTGGACAAGGGCAATCCCAAGGTCTGGGATGCCTTGGAGTTTGTCATTAAGGATCATCCTGTTATGCTGAACCGTGCACCGACTCTGCACCGTCTGGGTATTCAGGCGTTTGAGCCGGTGCTGGTAGAGGGACGGGCGATTAAGCTCCATCCGCTGGTGTGTACCGCCTTTAACGCCGACTTTGACGGTGACCAGATGGCGGTCCATGTGCCGCTCTCTGCCGAGGCGCAAACTGAGGCCAGAGTGCTGATGCTATCCGCCAACAACCTGCTGCGTCCTCAGGACGGCGGTCCTGTTACCGTTCCTACGCAGGACATGGTGTTGGGGTCTTACTATCTGACCTATGAGCGGTATCCTGATCATGCTGAGGAGGATACCTATGAAGAAGCGGCTGGGGTAAAGGCTGCGCTGAAGAAGGGGACCATTAACGAGAACAGCTTGGTTTGGGTAAAGAATCCTGACAGTTTGGACGATATTCCCACATATGCCGGGTTGGCTGCCACCGTTAAGAAGGGGGAACTTCCCCCGGAGATCCTGCAATCCTTCTCCAGCGATGATGAGGCTCGTCTGGCTTACGCGGAAGGCGTTTTGGATCTGCATACGCCGGTGATGGTTCGCCGGTATGTGACGGTGGACGGGGAAGAGCGGCACAAGCTGGTGCGCACCACAGTGGGCCGTTTGATTTTCAATGATGGAATTCCCCAGGACCTTGGATTCGTAGATCGTGATGATCCCGAGCAAATGTTTGAGCCCGAGATAAACTTTATTGTGGGTAAAAAACAGCTTGGTCCTATTATCGACAAGTGTATTGTAAAGCACGGCTTTACGGTCTCTGCCGGTGTGCTGGACACCATCAAGGCCAAGGGCTACCATTATTCCACGCAAGGCGCTTTGACGGTTTCCATTTATGATATGACCGTGCCTCCCGCCAAGCCCTCTATGATCGAGGAGACCGAGCAGGAGGTCATCAAGATCGAGCGCCAGTACCGCAAGGGCTTTATTACGAATGACGAGCGCTACCGTCTGGTGGTTCAGGCTTGGGACAGAACCACGAAGAATGTGTCCGACGCGCTGATGGACAACATGGATCGGTATAACCCCATCTGGATGATGGCGGACTCCGGTGCCCGTGGTTCTGTGGCTCAGATCCGTCAGCTGGCTGGTATGCGTGGCCTGATTGCTGACACAACTGGCCGTACCATTGAGATCCCTATCAAGGCGAACTATCGTGAGGGCCTTTCGGTTCTGGAGTACTTTATTTCGGCCAGAGGCGCTCGTAAGGGTGGCGCCGATACCGCTCTGCGGACGGCTGACTCAGGCTACCTGACCCGCCGCTTGGTGGATGTGTCTCAGGAGGTCATTGTGCGTGAGCATGACTGTGGTACGCATGATGGCATTATGGTCAGCGAAATCAGCGAAAACGGACAGATCATTGAGACCTTCGGGGAGCGGCTCAATGGCCGGTATCCCGTGGAGGATGTGGTAGATCCCAAGACAGGTGAGCTTTTGGTGAGCCATGATACACTCATGACCGCAGATACAGCGAAGCTCCTTGAGGCTCACGACATTCACGAGGTGAAGATCCGTTCGGTGCTGACCTGTGAATCTCGTACAGGCGTATGTACCAAATGCTACGGTATCAATCTGGCCATTGGTGAACCTGTTGGACCTGGTGAGGCGGTGGGAATTATTGCCGCTCAGTCCATTGGTGAGCCGGGTACCCAGTTGACCATGCGTACCTTCCACACCGGCGGCGTCGCAGGCGGTGAATCGGGTGCCGGTGACATTACCCAGGGCCTTCCCCGTGTTGAGGAGCTCTTTGAGTCACGCCGGCCCAAGAGAATGGCCCAGTTGGCGGAAATCTCCGGCATTGCTACGGTGGAGGAGGCCAAGAAGGGTGGAAGCCTGTATGACGTTACCATTGTTGCCGACGACGGTGAGACTGTGACCTACTCGCTTCCTCATTCCGCGGGTATTAAAATCAAGACTGGCGATAAGGTTCAAAAGGGCGACATCATCAGTGGTGGCGCGTTGTATCCCCAGGATGTGCTTCGGGTACGTGGCATCCATGCTGTGTATGACTATCTGATCCAGGAGGTTCAGAAGCCTTACCGTCAGCAGGGCGTTGATATCAATGATAAGCATATTGAGGTCATTGCACGCCAGATGATGCGCAAGGTTCGCATTGAGGAGGCAGGAGACTCTGATCTTCTTTCCGGGGCCACCGTGGAGCTGGTGGAATATCTGGATGCCCGTGCGGAGGTCCAGGCTCGGATCGATGCGGGGGAGAAGCGGGAGGATGGACTGGAATTGATGCTGCCTGTGGCTACCCGTATCCTGTTGGGTATTACAAAGGCCTCCTTGGCCACGGACTCCTTCCTGTCTGCCGCCTCCTTCCAGGAAACCACAAAGGTGCTGACAGAGGCTGCCATCAAGGGCAAGGTGGATCACCTTCTTGGCTTGAAAGAGAATGTGATTATTGGTAAGTTGATTCCTGCCGGCTCTGGTCTTGAGCAGTACCGGGCGTATGATAAAAATGAGGATCCTGTAGTTTCTACCGATGAGGAACAGGCTCCCCAATATGCGTCTTCGGGTGCTTTTGCCAGTGTTTCCTTTGAGGCGGAAGAGTGATCGTCTAACGAAAACCGATATTTATAAAAAGAGCTGTGAGAATTTCTCACAGCTCTTTTTTATAAGTGGAACGAATTTCGGAGAATTACTTCCTTTTTTGACAGATTCCATTGACATAATAGGGAGAAGGATGTTACAATTTGGTTTAGACAGAACCATTTTTGACAAAGGAGAAAGGGGAGATAGACATGAGATTCAGAAAGAAGTTTTTCCCTGCTTGTATGATACTTTTTCTTCTCTCTTTTGTGTTGATTGGAAGTGCTTCGGCGGCTGCGCTGGGGGTTGGAACAGTAAATGTAGAGGCGTTGCGTCTTCGAGAGGAGGCGACAACGGAGTCCAAAACATTGCTGACGGCTTATCAGGAGGAGACCGTCGTTGTCTTGGAAGAAGTAAACGAGGAATGGTATAAGGTCAGTTGTAAAGGCACTGAGGGCTATATGTTCAAGGAATATCTGCATCTGGAGGTGGAACGAGAGATCGACCTCGGCTATGGCAGAGTCAGGGATGTGGACAGCATCTTGAATGTTCGTTCCGGGGCCGGAACGGGCTTTGAGCGTATCGGAACACTGAACAAGGATGCGGTTGTAAAGATAGCAGGAATATCAGGTGGCTGGTATCATATTGTTGGGAATCTCTGCACAGGATATGTTTCCAGCGACTATATTGAGCTGTGTGAGCCGCCTGTAACGACCGAAACACAAGAGGAAGTCAAGAGTGGAAGTGAAAATCCAGGTAATGCGGCTACCGATGCCATTATAGAGTATTCCAAGCAGTTCCTTGGCACCCCTTATGTGTATGGGGCGAATGGACCAGATGGCTTTGACTGTTCTGGATTTACAAAATATGTTTTTGCCCATTTTGGATATAGCCTCAATCGGAGTGCCAGTGGACAGCTGGATAATGGAAAAGAAGTGGCTTTGAGCGAAATACAGCCTGGAGATCTGGTCTTTTTCATTTATGACGGAGCAACGACCAGGGCGTCCCATGTGGGGATATACATCGGAAATGACCAATTTATTCATGCGTCCACTGGAAGCAAACAGGCTGTGGTGATCAGCCAGCTTTTAGGCGGCAGTTATCAGCGAACTATTGTGGGTGTCCGCCGAATTGTTTGATATATTTATGTGTAAGGAGAGCCTTGTGGTCCCGAAAGGGGACCACAAGGCTCTCTTATTTTATACGCGGGAATGGGGTAAAATGAAGACGTTAAGAAAACCTTTAGGATTTTTTGGGGTGGACAAAATGGGAACCTGTGGTATAATAGTTGCGAGAATCCTACGAACACAGGCCTTGATTACACAAAATATTTTGGCTGAAAATAAGGTCGTTTTACCTTGGAGGTGCCAACATGGCGGAACAAAACTCGTCCCGGCCTGCGAACAGTCCTTCCCCTCGAAAGAAGAGGAAAAAGACGAAACGAATTGCAGGACGTATTTTTAAAGTTATTGCGACGCTGTTGCTGATTTGTATCATTACAGGGTCTTTTTTGGCTTGCTTTGCCGCGGTTTATATTCAGCAGGTGATTATTCCGCAGGTTGAGTTTGATATGGCAGATTTTCCTATGGATCTTTCCAGCACGATTTATTACACTGATCCCGAAACGGGAGAAGTGTTGGAGTATGAGACACTGAGCGGTGATCAGAATCGTATCTATATTAAGTATGACGACATCCCCAAAAATCTGGTTTATGCGGCAGTAGCGATCGAGGACCGCCGGTTCTACGAGCACAACGGTGTTGATTGGCTCAGTACGGCTAAGGGCATTTTCAATTTCTTCACCGGCGGTAAGATCCGGGGCGGTTCAACCATTACACAGCAGATGATTAAAAATTCCACCCAGCATGATGAGGTAACGGTAAAACGTAAGATCCTTGAAATTTTTACTGCGTTGGATGTTGACAAGCGATACAGTAAGGAACAGATACTGGAACAATATCTGAATGTTATTTATTTTGGACGGAAATGTTATGGCGTTGCGACAGCCTCCTACAAATACTTTGGCAAGGATGTGACCGAGCTTTCGCTGGCTGAATGCGCCAGCTTGATCAGTATCACCAACAATCCTTCGCTCTATGACCCCTATACTCATCCGGAAAACAATAAGGAGAGACGGGGGTATGTGCTGGACGGCATGGTTCGGGATGGAAAAATCTCTCAAGAGGAATGTGATGCCGCAAAAGCGGAAGAGTTGGATTTCCGCAGTGCCAAGAGCAATGGACAGGAAAGCGCGCTGTACAGCTGGTATACTGAGCAGGTCATTACTGATGTGCTCAATGACCTGAAGGAGCGGTATGGATATTCTGATACGGTCGCTGAGCGTACGCTCTATGCCGGAGGCTTAAGAATTTTTGCATGCGTAGATACCAATATTCAGGCTATTGTGGATGAGGTATATTCCAATGTAGAAAATTTGCCCTACACCTCACGTTCCGGGCAGCAGCTCCAATCTGCCATTACCATTGTTGATGAGAAGGGCAATGTGGTTGCCCTGGCAGGAAAGCTGGGGGAAAAGGTTGTTGAGGATACCAGAGGCTATAATATGGCTACTGCGGCCCTGCGGCAGCCCGGGTCTGTTATTAAGCCGTTAGCGGTTTACGCGCCTGGAGTAGAAATGGGGCTTATTACGCCCTACACAGTATTTGAGGACAGTCCTGTTACGCTCATAAATGAGACTACGCCATGGCCCTCCAACGAAAATGAACGCTATAAGGGACAGACCACAGTCTTGTCTGGTATTTCCAACTCGACGAACACCATTGCGGTTCGGATTATGGAAGAAGTGACGCCAGAAGCCTCTTATGAGTATTTGGTGGACAAGTTTGGAATCCCGGAAACCCATCTGGTGGAAAAGAAAATTATCAATGGAAAGGAATTTTCCGATATTGGTCTTGCTCAACTTGCTTTGGGCGGCTTGACCCACGGTGTTTCCACATTGGATATGGCCGCGGCATATTCTGTGTTTCCACGGAACGGTATCTATGTGGAGCCCAGGACCTATTCCCGGGTGGAGGATGCCAACGGTAAGGTTATTCTGGAGAATACCACAGAGGGTGAGCCGGTGCTGAAGGAGACTACGGTCTACTATATGAACCAAATGCTCAATGGGGTCATGCGTTCTGGAACGGGTACGGTGGCAAATTTCTCCGGAATGACGCTGGGGGGAAAAACAGGTACTACCACGGCGAACAACGATCGGTGGTTTGTGGGTTACTCACCTTATTATACCGCCGCGGTATGGGTGGGATACCAGAGGCCGGAGACTGTGCGTGTCAAAGGCAGTAACCCGGCGGCACTTCTGTGGAAGCAGGTTATGAGCAAAGTCCATGAAGGACTGGAAGATAAAAGCTTTCCCCGAATGGATGGACTGGTTTCCTATGAGTACTGCTTGGATACAGGCCTGAGGGCAACAGACGCATGCAGAGCGGATATTCGTGGAGATCGGACGGCGGTAGGGCGGTATTTCGAGGGAGATGTGCCGGTGGAATACTGCGAAGCCCACGTGATGGTCGACGTATGCACCGCAGATCCGATTCTGGATGAGGAAGGCAAGCCCACAGGAAGATATCATCTGGCAGGAGAGTTTTGCCCGGATTCCACGGTGGATGAAAATGGAAATGAGATACCGGGACGAATACAGATTTCTGTTGTGGATATGGAACGCAAAAGTGTATCTTTGGATGTAACGATTGAGGACAATGTCTATTTTCTTGCGGCATTGAATGAAGCAGGGCCTTGTACGGTGCACACAGAAGAGATCCCTGTCTTGCCTGAGCCATACGATCCGTCCCAGTTTGATATTACCAATCCTTCTACATGGCCTTCGTTGGAGGATTATCCTGATTTTGACCCGGCAGACGCCAGTACGTGGCCAACAGCGTCTCCGCCGCCGATAGAACCTGACGTGACACCGTCACCTGCCGAGACTTTGCCGGTGACAAGCTGGCAGCCGACTTTCCCGCCCGAGGAGACTGTGCTGCCGCCGGAGGAAACGGAAAATCCGCCCGAGCCAATCCAAACGGAGCCTATTGCTCCAGAGGCTACACCTTCTGGGGAGCCGGAGGAGGGTGGACCACCGCTGTTGCCGCCGGGATATTAAGAAAAACGAAAAGTAAGCCAGGACTGCAGTATTTGTGGTCTTGGCTTACTTTTATAAATGGGCTTATTTTTCGTAAAAAGATGATTGCATTTAAGGAAATGACGTGCTATAATGTTTTCTATACAAGGACAAATGATTCTGAAATAAAAACAAAACGAGGGGGCTTACATAAAATGGAAAAGCATACACAATACTTTATCGTGGATGGCAATATGCTTCCCGAAATTTATTTGAAGGTGGCGCAGGCGAAAGAATTATTAGAGCGTGGGGAGGTAAGGACCATCCATCAGGCGGTATGCCAAATCGGGATCAGCCGCAGCGCGTTTTACAAATATAAGGACGCAATTCGTCCATTTCAGGATATGACTCAGGGAAGGATCATCAATTTTCAAATACGACTGAAAAATGAGCCAGGAGTTTTATCATTGATCCTCAATAATTTTGCGAAATGGGGCGCCAATATTCTGACGATCAATCAAAGCATCCCGGAAGGCAGAACCGCAATCGTTCATATTGGTGCGGAAACCTCTCGCTTGGGAATCACTTTGGCGGAGCTGCTTACCCAGCTTGAACAGGAACGAGGCGTTATCCGTTGTGAGGTTTTGGCTGGATAGTATGAAAGGAGAAGGTGAATATGTCGGGTATAGCAATCTTAGGGTTTGGCGTGGTTGGTACTGGCGTAGCCGAAGTGATCGCGCGGAATCGGCTCCACATTGACCAGAAGCTTCATTCCAATCTGGAATTAAAATATATTCTTACAAGGAAAGATTTTCCTCAAAGCCCATTTGCCGATTTGATCGTTCATGATTTTTCCCTAATTGAGAACGATCCCACTGTGGATGTAGTGGTGGAAACCATTGGGGGGAGCGGGAGTGCAAGGGAATTTACGGAACGGGCTTTGAGGGCCGGAAAGAGCGTGGTGACATCCAACAAAGAGCTGGTAGCGGCGCACGGCTATGAGCTGATGAGTTTGGCCCGGGAAAAGGGAGTCAGCTATTTGTATGAGGCCAGTGTGGGAGGAGGAATCCCAATCATACGGCCCCTGAAGCAGTGCCTGGCAGCCAATGAGATCAGTGAAATTTACGGAATTTTGAATGGGACCACGAACTATATTCTCACCCGTATGATCGGTGCGGGACTGTCTTTTGAGGATGCGTTAGCGGAGGCCCAGGCACACGGCTATGCGGAAGCGGATCCGACAGCGGATGTGGACGGGATCGACGCCTGCCGCAAAATCTGTATTTTGGCCTCTCTGGCGTTTGGAAGGCATGTCGACCCTTCCGCGGTATCTACGGAGGGGATAAAGCGGGTGAGCCTTTCTGACGTGAATTATGCGTCGTCCTGTGGCTGTAAGATCAAGCTTCTTGGCCGGGCCGTTATGGGGCAGGACGGAAAAATCCGTATTTTTGTAGCACCGCATTTGATCCCGGAGCGGGATCCTCTTGCTGGAGTGGAGGCGATATTCAATGCCATAACAGTTCGTGGAAACGCCATTGGAAACGTGATGTTTTACGGGCAGGGAGCCGGAAAGCTACCTACGGCGTCGGCAGTCGTGGCGGATGTGATGGAGGCTGTAAGCCGCAAAAGTGATCCCAAATATCTGGACTGGGGGCCAGGCGGTGAGGATGTGGCAGCTCCGAAGGATGACGGCATTTATACCTGGTATGTTCGGGCGAAGGAGCCGGATGCGCTGCCGGAGGGAATGAAACAATTGCGTTTTCCGGGGGAGCCGGATGGGGAGCGGGCATTTTTGACCCAACCGTTGACGCGGGACGACTTGGAAAAGATCCTTCGAAATGTGCAGGTGTGTGCTGCGTTCCGGCTGCTGAAGACTGACCAGTGAGAGGTATCCAACATAAAATAGAGCAGAACCTTTAAGGGGGTACTTGTTCCTATGGGACTCATTGTGCAAAAATTTGGCGGGTCTTCTGTTGCGGATGCTGATCGGGTCCGCAATGTGGCCCGTATTATTACAGAAACTTATCGAAGAGGACACAGGGTGGTAGTGGTTCTTTCCGCCCAGGGGGATACCACAGATGATCTTATCGCAAAGGCAGCGGAGATCAATCCTCATGCCTCAAAACGAGAGATGGATATGCTCCTGTCCACAGGCGAACAAATCTCTTGCGCCTTGTGTGCCATGGCGATCGAAGCGATGGGCTATCCTGTGGTGTCGCTGACTGGCCGCCAGGCTGGGATCCAGACCAACTCTTCCTACGGGGATGCGCGTATCAGCCGGATCCAAACAGAACGGATTCAAAATGAACTGGATAAGCGGAGCATTGTGATCGTTACAGGCTTTCAAGGAGTTAACCGAACAGGAGACATTACAACGCTTGGACGGGGGGGATCAGATACTTCGGCGGTGGCTTTGGCTGCCAGCCTGCATGCGGATCTCTGTCAGATTTATACAGACGTTGACGGCGTCTATACGGCGGATCCACGCTTGGTCCCGAAAGCCAGAAAGCTGGAGGAGATCACCTACGATGAGATGCTGGAATTGGCAACGCTGGGAGCCCAGGTGCTCCATAACCGCTCAGTCGAAATGGCAAAAAGATATAATGTGAACCTGGAGGTCCTTTCCAGTTTTTCCGGGAATCCGGGTACCAAGGTGAAGGAGGTCGTAAAAACAATGGAGAAATCTTATATCAGCGGTGTTGCAAAGGACAAAGATATCGCGCGGTTGGCTCTGGTGGGCCTGGAGGATGAGCCGGGCATTGCGTTCCGAATTTTCTCCCTTTTGGCGAAGGAAAAGGTCAATGTAGATATTATTTTGCAGTCTATAGGGCGGGAAAACAAAAAGGACATTAGCTTTACCGTAGCCAAAGGAGACCTGGAAAATGCGACCAGGGTTTTAACGGAAAACCGGGATTACATTGGGTTCGACCACATTGATATCAATGACAATATTGCGAAGGTCTCTATTGTGGGAGCTGGGATGATCCATAATCCCGGCGTTGCGGCGGGCATGTTTGAAGCGCTGTTTAACGCGGGGATCAACATTCATATGATCTCTACCAGCGAGATCAAGGTTTCGGTGCTGGTGGATCTGGCGGATGCCGATCATGCGGTCAGAGTGACCCATGACCGGTTCTTTGGCGGAAATGATTTGTATTGAATAAAGGGCGGCGGGAAAAATTTATTTTCCCGCCGCCCTTTCCTAAAGCCGGATGTGGGTTTTGCTGTTGCGCCAAAAGAAAAACCATGGTAAAATAGACGGCAGAAGGATTGCCATAAATACAGGAGAGATGCGGATGACTATTTTGGGAATCGATCCCGGGTTTGCCATTGTCGGATTTGGGGTGATCCAAGCTGAACGGGGGAAGCAGGTTTTTCAAACCTGCGGGGCGATCACAACTCCGGCAGGGACCCCTTTACCCGCGCGGCTCCTTCAGATTGAAAATGATATGGCGCAATTGTTTGATACCTTTCACCCAGATGCTATGGCGGTCGAGGAACTGTTTTTTACCAATAACATTACCACGGGGATCGGGGTCGCACAGGCCCGTGGCGTGATTTTAACAGCCGCGGAGCGGGCAGGAGTTCCGATTTATGAGTATACTCCCTCTGAGGTCAAGCTGGCGGTGACAGGCTACGGAAAGGCTGAGAAACGCCAGGTGATGGATATGGTAAAGAGACTGCTGGGGCTGAGCTCGGTCCCCAAGCCGGATGACGCAGCCGATGCAGTGGCGCTCGCTCTTTGCCATGCGCGTTCCTTTGGCTCCCGGCTTCAAAATCCCAATTCCGCTATGCCGGGAAGTGGGCGGTATGCGGTGAAGAAAAAATAGGAGAGATGGACATGTTTTATTATCTTAACGGTAGAGTTGTTCATGTTGCGCCTTATTTGGCAGTTATTGATTGCGGTGGGGTGGGATACGCTTGCCGAACTACAAACGTGACCCTTTCAGCCTTGAAGGTGGGGGGACCAGGAAAGCTTTACACTCATTTGAATGTTCGGGAGGACGCAGCCGAGCTTTATGGGTTTGCTACGGAGGAGGAATTGAACTGTTTTGAAATGCTGATAGGGGTTTCCGGGGTAGGACCAAAAGCGGCATTGTCTATTCTTTCCTCAGCCCCGCCGGAGCGCCTGGCTTTGGCGATTATCACCGGGGACGAGAAGGCATTGACTGCCGCGCCGGGAATTGGAAAGAAGATCGCGCAGAGGATTATTCTGGAGCTGAAAGATAAGCTGGCAAAGGGGCAGCTCGGCGCTTCTGCGGGAGAGGCCTATGGTGGTACAGGATTGACCGTGATCCCGGAAAACAAGGTCAGTGAAGCCTCGGCGGCGTTGGCAGTGCTGGGGTACTCCCAGAGTGAAATTGCAGTTGCCCTGAAAGGGATCGACCTTGACAGCTTGACACTGGAGCAAGTTATTAAGCAGGCGCTTAAGAGGATGGTGAAATAATAGGATGGCACGGTATGAGCGCTGTCTGCGGGGAGATTTTGACAGCCTTTTGGAGCAGCTGCACAATGGAATATTGGATGGAAGTGTTTCAGCATCTTATGAGGATGGCAGCGATTACGTGAACGGGGATGTTCGTTGTGCGGTACGGGTCTATGAGCGGTTCAGCTATGTCGGAAATAACCGGGTAAGCTTGAATCTGACCCTTTTGGGGAAGGGAGAGGAGATTTTTCTCTCAGCGATTACTGCGGGGGGCAGTCAGGCGGTGTTTTTTAAGCTGAACACCTTTGGAGAGGAAGCATTTTTGGATAAGCTGGTTGAGCTGGTGGAAGATCTGGAGACGGAAGCTTAGTTAGAGCTGTGCTTTGAAAAACGTGAAACTTAATTAGAACATTTTTCTATTTTGTAGAGGAAGTGATAGCTTGGCCATTGATTTTTCTGAATTTGGATTTGAGGCGGAGGAGCCGCTGGTAGCCACGACACTGACCAGAGACGATGAGAACGAGGGGTCTTTGCGGCCCCAAACACTCGTAGAATATATTGGTCAGGAAAAGGCCAAGGGAAATTTGGATGTGTTTATCCAGGCGGCAAAAATGCGCTCTGAGCCTTTGGACCATGTACTTCTTCATGGCCCGCCGGGGCTTGGAAAAACCACGTTGGCCGGAATTATTGCCAATGAGATGGGGGTCAATATTCGCATTACCTCGGGTCCGGCAATAGAGAAACCGGGGGATTTGGCTGCATTGCTGACCAACCTTGGAGAGAATGATATTCTGTTTGTAGATGAGATCCACCGTCTGAATCGACAGGTGGAGGAGATCCTATATCCCGCAATGGAAGACTATGCCATTGACATTATTATTGGGAAAGGGCCTTCTGCCAATTCGATTCGGCTGGATCTGCCGAAATTTACCCTCATTGGTGCGACTACCCGGGCAGGCCAGCTTTCGGCGCCGCTGCGGGATCGGTTTGGGGTTACTTTGCGTTTGGAGCTTTATAGCCCTGAGGAGCTGTCAAAAATTGTGTCCCGTTCCGCGGGAATTTTGAATGTGCCCATTGAGGGGGACGGAGCCACGGAGATTGCCCGGCGGAGCCGGGGAACGCCCCGGATCGCAAACCGAATGCTGCGGCGTGTACGGGATTTTGCGCAGGTCAAAGCCGGCGGTGTTATTACACGGAGCGTGGCGGATGAAGCTCTTTCCGCGTTGGAGATAGATTATCTGGGGCTGGACACGGTTGACAGGCGGATGCTGCATAGCATTATTGAGAATTATCGGGGGGGGCCTGTAGGGCTGGAAACTCTGGCCGCCACGATCAATGAAGAGGCAGTGACCTTGGAGGATGTGTATGAGCCCTACTTGATGCAGTTAGGGTTTTTGACCCGGACTCCCCGTGGACGGTGCGTAACGGCCAAGGCTTATGACCATTTGGGAATTAAATTTATGGGAATGGAGCAAATAACTTTATAAAAGGGGGCACTTTTTGGTGGGAAAGCTGTTTGGGACAGATGGAATTCGTGGGATCGTCAATGAGAATTTGAATGCGGAGCTGGCTTTTGAGGTAGGGTGCGCTGCGGCTCAGGTTCTGGCGAAAAACACGGGAAAGCAAAAGCCACTGTTTTTGATTGGAAAGGATACACGAATCTCCTCTGACTTACTGGAGGGAGCCTTGGTTGCCGGGCTGTGCTCAGCCGGTGCTGATGTGCTTCATCTGGGTGTGATCCCAACGCCGGGAGTCGCTTATCTTACGATCCATAACAAAGCGGACGCCGGCATCGTGATCTCAGCCTCCCACAATCCATTTGAGCATAATGGCATAAAAATATTTAATGCCCAGGGCTTTAAGCTTTCTGACACACTGGAAAATGAGATCGAGGATATCGTATTGTTCAACAAAAAGCCTCCTCTTTGCAAAGGGGCGGATATTGGTAAGGTGACATATTGTGATGACCGGGAGGCTAACGCTTACATTGACTACCTGGTGGATACGGTCGATACCGACTTTGCCGGGCTGCGAATTCTGGTGGACTGCGCCAATGGCGCCTCCGCTGCCACAGCCCCACAGCTTTTCGCTCGTTTTCAAAAGCTTCATGCGGATATTATCAACGCTGCGCCCAATGGGATCAACATCAATTTGAATTGTGGTTCTACTCATATCGATCATTTGGCGCAGCAGGTGGTGGCGGGAAAGTATGATTTGGGGATTGCTTTTGACGGTGATGCCGACCGTTGCTTGGCGGTGGACGAGAACGGGAATTTGATTGATGGAGACCAAATTATGGCGGTTTGCGGTATGGAGCTGGAGAATCGGGGGGAGCTTTCTTCGCATACTCTTGTGGCTACAGTGATGAGTAATCTTGGATTTCACATTTTTGCGAAAGAGCATGGCTTGAATTTGGTCTGTACCGCTGTGGGGGACCGAAACGTGCTGGAAGAGATGGAGCAAGGAGGATTTTCCTTGGGCGGAGAACAGTCCGGACATACCATTTTTCGTAAATTCGCTACGACTGGTGATGGAGAACTGACGGCGCTCCAATTTTTGGCAACGCTTCACAAATGGGGAAAAAAGCCTTCTGAGGCGGTGTCTTCATGCAAAAGATATCCTCAAACGCTTTTGAATGTGGAGGTTGCGACCAAGGAAAAAAAGGAAGAGATCATGGGCTCTGCTTGTTTGCAGGAAGCAATCAAAAAAGCGGAAGATGAGCTGGCAGATCAGGGAAGGGTTCTGGTTCGGCCTTCTGGGACTGAGCCTTTGGTGCGCGTGATGGTGGAAGCGCAGGAGGAGGCAATTGCCCTTGCGCAAGCGGAAAAACTGGCAAATATCATAAAAAGTATTTGACGGGTACGAGAATTTGGGACAATAATGCATAAATTTCTCTTGACAAATGTGAGATTATTTGCTATACCATAAAGGTAGATATTCTATGAAATCTCTTTCTCAGAAATCGGATGAAAAGCTGTGCGTAATGGTTTCAGAGGGAAATCGTGCGGCCGAGGAATGTCTGGTAATACGATATAGACGTATGGTTCGTGTGTATACCCGGCCTTATTTTCTTGCTGGGGGAGACAGTGAGGATTTGCTGCAGGAAGGAATGATAGGACTTCTTTCGGCGATTCGTACATTTGACGCAAAACGGGATGTACGGTTTCAGCGCTACGCTGAAACATGCATTCAAAACAGGCTTCGCTCCATTGTTCGCTCTGCCGCCAGTGGGAAGCACGAGCCGTTGAATCAAGCAATATCATTGGAGTTGTCTGACGGGGGAAAATCAGACTCTTATTGTGAGAAATTGGGTATGGAGAAAAACCCGGAAGAGGCGTTGATCAATCGGGAAGAGCTTTCTCTTCGAGTGGATAACTTGGTAGATGAACTCTCTGCATTTGAGGAAAAGGTACTGCGGTTTTATCTCGGTGGACTTTCTTATTCGCAAATAGCCTTTCTTACAGGTAGACAGGTAAAAGCGGTCGATAATGCTATTCAGCGGATTCGCCGTAAAGCCATCCCCTACTTTTCTTCTGGCGGTAACAGCGTAAGCTGATCGCAATATTACAACAGTTTCGGCGTAGGTGAAGTATGTTCAAGCCGAAACGAAGATTCAAGGAGAGGGAAATCATGTACGAAGACAAGACGCTTGTATGTAAGGAATGTGGCCAGGAGTTCGTGTTTACTGCCGGTGAACAGGAATTCTACGCGGAGCGGGGATTCCAGAATGAGCCTCAGCGTTGCAAATCCTGCCGAGACGCGCGTAAGGCATCTGCTCGTGGTCCGCGGGAGTATTTTGCCGCAACCTGTGCCCGGTGCGGGGGTGAGGCGAAGGTGCCTTTCGAGCCAAAGTCTGACCGGCCTGTTTATTGCAGCGAGTGCTTTGCAAAGATTCGCGAGGAGGAGCAGGCTCAGTAAGATCCATAGCAAGTAAGATAGTGTCCCCATTTCTCGAAGGATGGTTTGAGAAATGGGGACACTGTTTTGCGAAAAAGTGGAGAAACGGAAAGAAATAATAAAAGTGAGACTCAAAAATGAATTGTTCTTGCCGATTACCACAAAGTTTTTCATAGAAGGAAAAAAGACTTGACAGACGGATAGAAAAATTTTATACTCAATATCAGTTGAGAATGATAAAGGCGTTCTGGCCCAGGGGTCGGAGCGCCTTCATTCTTAAAGGCTGAATCAGAACACAGGGGGAGGATCTGGAATATGGCGTATACAAAGGAAGACATCATTCGAAAGATCAAAGAAGAGGATATCGAATTTATTCGTATGCAGTTTACGGATATTTTTGGGCAACTCAAAAATGTAGCTATTACGGCCTCACAGATTGAGAAGGCTGTTCATAACGAGGTTATGCTGGATGGCTCTTCCATTGAAGGCTTTGTGCGGATCAATGAGTCTGACCAGTATCTTTATCCCGATTTGGATTCTTTTGTTGTTTTTCCCTGGAGGCCTCAACATGGAAAGGTTGCCAGGCTGATATGTGATGTTCATAATCCAGATGGCTCATTGTTTGTGGGAGATCCCAGAGGTGTGTTGAAAAAGGTTTTAGAGCGAGCTAAGCGGATGGGCTATGACACATTCAATGTGGGCCCAGAAGCAGAATTTTTCCTTTTTCAGACTGACGCTGAGGGAAAACCCACGACCAAGACCAACGATGAAGCGGGATATTTTGACCTTGGTCCTTTGGACCACGGGGAGGAGACACGGCGTGAGATTTGCCTGGCCTTGGAGCAAATGGGGTTTGAGATTGAAGCGAGTCACCATGAGGTCGCCCAAGGGCAGCATGAGATAGATTTTAAATATGCGGATGCCTTGCGGGCGGCGGATAATATTATGACCTTTAAGCTGGCGGTCAAGACCCTGGCGCAAAAAAACAGTCTGCATGCTACGTTTATGCCCAAGCCGATCTTCGGGATCAATGGTTCTGGCATGCATACGAACATGTCGTTATTGCGGGGAGGAAAGAACGTTTTCGCAGATCCGGCGGGGGAAAAGGGACTGTCCAAGGAGTGCTATTCCTTTATTGCGGGACTTCTCCATCATGTCCAGGGATTTGCCGCAATTACCAATCCATTGGTAAATTCCTATAAGCGGCTGGTTCCGGGGTATGAAGCTCCCTGTTATTTGGCTTGGTCTGCCTCAAACCGTTCCGCACTGATTCGTATTCCGGCTACACGGGGGATGGGGACACGGGTGGAGCTTCGAAGCCCTGATCCGTGCTGTAATCCATATTTGGCGCTGGCAGTATGTTTGGCGGCAGGGCTTGACGGAATAGAAAAGGGGATGGTCCCGCCGGCAGAGATTACAGAGAATATTTTCAAAATGGACCAGGTGACCAGAGAGGCAAATGGGATCGCAAGCCTGCCAGGTTCTTTGGAAGAGGCCATTGAGGCGCTGGAAAATGATGAGCTTATTTTAGAAACTCTGGGGACTCATATTGCCGAAAACTATATTGAGGGAAAGAAAAAGGAATGGGATGAATACCGTACCCGGGTTTCTTCCTGGGAGCGGGAAAAGTATATAATCAACTATTAATGAGGGGAGGTCAAACGGCCTACCAAGTAAAATAGTGTTTGTTTTGGATGGGTGAGAAAACCATGAAATTTACAAAAATGCAGGGAATCGGAAATGATTATGTATATTTGGACTGTACCGCCGGTGAGCCGGATGGTCTTTCCCAAATGGCAAGGGTCATTTCTGATCGGCATTATGGCGTTGGAAGTGATGGATTGATCTGCGCTTGCGCGTCGGAAAAAGCCGATTTTCGTATGCGTATGTTCAATGCGGATGGTTCGGAAGGCGAAATGTGCGGCAATGGGATCCGCTGTCTCGGAAAATTTATATACGATAAGGGCCTGACAAACAAATCCATTCTTTTGGTGGAGACTTTGGCGGGGATCAAAACCCTTACTTTGCATGTTGAAGAGGGTGAGGTCAGGGAAGTTACTGTGGATATGGGAGTGCCGGTGATTGCGCAGAAGCAAGAGATTTTTGTAAAGGGAAAATGCTATACGGTACTTCCGATTTCAATGGGAAATCCCCATGCGGTAACATTTTTAGATGGAATCGAAGAACTGCCGCTGAGCGAGATCGGTCCCTGCTTTGAGACGCATTCTCTTTTTCCTGAACGGACCAATACAGAGTTCGTTGAAATACTTGGCGAGGATAAGATCGCTATGCGTGTTTGGGAGCGCGGAAGTGGAGAAACCTTGGCATGCGGCACAGGAGCTTGTGCCGCAGTGGTGGCTGCTGCTTCTACAGGGAGGATACAGCGCGCATCCGTGGAGGTGCGGCTTTTGGGAGGAGCGCTTTTCGTTACCTGGCCAGAGGACGGTCACGTATATATGACCGGTCCGGCTGTCACGGTGTTTGAGGGAGAGTGGAAAGGAGAGGGAAAGTGATAGCTCTGTGTTGACATGAGAGGTAAGATTTGATAAAATAAATAAAATACAGAATACAGAGCGGAAGGGAGATAGGGGTATGGGTCTGTTGCTGAAGGGCGGAGCCATTTTCCGAAACGGGGAATTTCAGAAAATGGACATCGTGCTTGACCAAGGCCGCATTGTTTCTGTTGGTCCAGCCCTTTCAAATGAGGGCTGCTTTACCATTCAATTACATCATGAAGTGATCGTTCCAGGTTTCGTAGATGTTCATGTTCATCTTCGGGAGCCTGGATTTTCTTATA
>CAJUEU010000002.1:0-30496 GCA_910585735.1 uncultured Oscillospiraceae bacterium
ACCCACGGCCTCATGGTCCCGAACCATGCGCGCTACCAACTGCGCTACACCCGGAAAGTGCATCCATTTTTGATGCAACTGATATTATAGCGGCAGAGAGAGGGAATGTCAAGTTGAAACAGGTGAATTGATCGGTGAAATATCTCCAAGATAGACGGGTATAGACGGAACGTCCATCAGGGCAGAAAAATTCGGTATACTTGTCCCTTGCCCGGCATAGGCTGTCATTGGCAAAGGGGTGGCAGCTATGAAAAGAGTGGAAGGGCGCCGGACATATGAGCGGGGCCATGGAAAACAAATGATATTGGGGGCAAGGGAAAAGCGGAGACTTTTTCAGCTGGGAGCCTGTCTTTTGATTTTTTTTATAGTGTTCGCGGCAAGGGGGGCGGACAGGCTGGCCAGGTTTCGAAGTGAGTTGGAGGGACTTCTCAAAACTGACGCAAATTTCTCTGTGGCTGTTGATCGGCTGGGGTGGGCCCTTCAAACGGAGCGCCCCTTAGGAGAAACGTTAGTAAATCTCTTTTCAGAGGTCCTTCTGCCAAAGGAGGGAACGCCGCTTGTTTCACGGCGGGACGGGCCGGCCTTTTTGGCGGCATCGCAGGATCTGAATGGGGATTCGGGATATTCTACCTTGCTGCTTGGAGAGAAGCAACAGACCGAACAAATACCGAGGCCCTCAGAAGCTGTGCCGGAGCCGGAAACGTCCACGCCTACCCCGGAGCCCCAGCAGCCGGAAGAAGAGCCGGAGGTGGTCATTATGCCCTATGATGGCCCGGAATTGCCGGAAGAAGCCAGTATGGACAAATATAATCTTCATTTGGAGGAGATCGTTTCTCCGGTGGTTGCGGCTATGACTTCTAATTTCGGGTGGCGACAGGATCCTTTTGGGGAGGATCAAAGCTTTCACCATGGACTGGATATGGGGGTACCAACAGGCACATCTGTGCTGGCCTTTGGGGCTGGAGAGGTGGAATATATTGGTGAAAGTGATATTTATGGGCAATATCTTCAGATCGACCATGGGAATGGAGTCAAAAGTTTCTATGCCCATTGCTCAAAGCTTTGTGTGCGGCAGGGGCAGGAGGTCGAAGCGGGAGAAAAAGTTGCGGAATCCGGGGAGACAGGAAACGCAACAGGTCCACATCTGCATTTGGAGCTGAAAAAGGATGGGATATTTTTGAACCCGGCGTACTATGTTGCGCTTCTGCCGTCGTGAGGGCACCCAAGTTGGAGGTCAGTGGAGGCGCCCTTTTGGCAGCGGCCATATTTCTATATCTGGACAAGGACGGGATCGTTCTTTGGATTTTTCTTGCGTGTGCCCTCCATGAGTTGGGACACTGCTTGGCGATTCGAGCTTTGGGGGGCAAGATTCGGAAGATGAGGATCACCTGCGGAGGGGCAGAGCTATGCCTGGCCGCAAGCTGGCAGCCGTCGGAAAAGGCACTGGCTGTGGCGGCACTGGCTGGGCCGGGGGTCAACCTTCTTCTTGGGATGGGAAGTGTGCTCCTCGCCCGAAAAGGGCTGGGAACAAGACTATATTTTGTAGGGGCACTCAACTTCGGCTTGGCCATATTCAATCTTTTACCGGCCCGATGGCTGGACGGAGGTAAAGCGCTGGAAAGCCTGCTTCTTGTGATGGGAAAGAGCAATTGGGAAGCGGAGCGTTTTTTGAAAATCTGTTCTTTTGCTGTAACGGCGTTCCTTTTGATAATGGGAGGCTTTCTTTCGTGGCAAAGTGCGGGGCACAATTTTACGCTGCTCATCGCCGGATTTTGGATGATGGGAACGGCAGTTACAGGAAGCGGAAAAAAGAGAGGAAAAAATGAAATTTCTACTTGCTTTTAGACGATAGGTGTGCTAAAATACCATAGTCTGAATAACGGGCGTTCCTCTGCGGCACCGTCCAGGAGACGGTATCCTATGCCGGAATGAACACCTATACAAGTAGGAGGAAAGAAAAATGGATCTGATGCAAGCATTTACTGCCAAGTATGTGAAGGAAGAGGCTCCCGTGGCCAATGTGGGCGATACCGTTCGGGTGCATGTCCGGGTCAAGGAAGGCAGCCGTGAGCGTATCCAGGTGTTTGATGGCACTGTGATCGCCAAAAAACATGGCGGCATCGACGAGAGCATTACCGTGCGCCGTGTTTCTTACGGAGTCGGTGTCGAGAAAGTGTTCCCCCTTCATGCTCCCGCTGTGGAGAAAATCGAGGTGGTACGCCGGGGCAAGATCCGTCGGGCCAAGCTCTATTATCTGCGTGACCGTGTGGGTAAGGGTGCGAAGCTCAAGGAGAAGCTGTAAGAAACCATTCAAAAAAGGAGCGGGTGACCGCTCCTTTTTTGTACCTTTTGGGGTTGTGAAACAAGAAGAAAATGTGTTAGAATAGGAAAAAGGAGAGGAGGCGTTTTATGAATATCCAATGGTATCCTGGGCACATGACAAAAACCAAGCGGCAGATCGAGGCCGACTTGGGGCAGGTGGACATGGTGACCGAGATCATTGACGCCCGGATCCCCATTTCCTCACGAAATCCTGATATTGATGAACTGGTAGGAGGAAAGCCCCGATTGGTGGTACTGAACCGCGCGGACCAAGCGGACGCCAAAAGCAATCAAGTGTGGGCGACTCATTTTCGGGAAAAGGGTTTTTCCGTATTAGAGACTGACGCCAAGACAGGTAAAGGAATTTCTCGTTTTTCCATGGTGTCCCGGGAGCTTTTGGCCGAGCAGATCCAGCGCTGGCAGGCAAAGGGACAGGTAGGGCGGCCAGTGCGTGCTATGGTAGTAGGAGTTCCCAATGTGGGAAAATCCACATTTATCAATCAGGTCGCCCGCCGCAAGTCCGCCAAAGCGGGGGACCGTCCCGGTGTGACACGGGGAAAGCAGTGGGTCACCGTGGATCAGGGGCTTTCCTTGCTGGATACGCCCGGGATCCTGTGGCCCAAGTTTGAGGATGAGCGTGTGGGACTTCATTTGGCATACACCGGGGCGGTCAAAGACGATATTATGGACGTAGAGACCTTGGCCTGCCATTTGATGGATGATTTGGCCCTCCGTTATGGGGGGGCACTTGAGGAGCGGTATAGATTGAATGTGGCTCCACGTCAGGCCGGTGAGGACGTTGTGAGCTATGGCTACTCACTTTTGACGGAAGCCGCCGGAAAGCGAGGCTTTCGAATTTCGGGGGGAGAATTGGACACCGAGCGAATGGCTCATATCCTTCTGGATGAGTTCCGCTCCGGCAAGTTAGGACGCTTTACGTTGGAACTGCCGGAGGAGGAAACGTAATGAGCCTTTGGGCGTTTGAGGAAGGCTGCTGGGCTTTGGGGCGTGGGTTGGTCTGTGGCGTGGACGAAGCCGGAGCGGGTCCCTTGGCGGGGCGTGTCTATGCTGGAGCGGTGATTTTACCTCGGTACTTGAAGTTGGAAGGCCTCAATGATTCCAAACAGGTATCACCCAAGAAGCGGGAGATTCTGTTTGACCAGATCTGCGCGCAGGCGGTGGCCTGGGCGGTGGCTTGGGTGGAGCCGGATGAAATCGACGAGATCGATATTTTGAACAGCAGGATCAAAGCGATGGACTTAGCGGTCAGAAGTCTGACCCCCTTTCCTGACCACGTTCTGGTGGACGGAAACCGAGACAAAGGAAGCCGGTATGCGCTGACATTCTCTCATGAGACCATCATCCAGGGAGATAGCCGGAGCGCAAGCATTGCGGCAGCCTCTATTCTGGCTAAGGTGAGCCGGGATCGACATATGCTGGATATGGCCAAGCTCTACCCGGAGTATCAATTTGAAAAGCATAAGGGCTACGGGACGAAGCTCCACTATGAAATGCTGGACCAATATGGTCCCAGTCCCATCCATCGCCGTAGCTTTCTCAAAAAATGGGAGCGAAAACAATGAGCGGCGGAGAACGGAAACTGCTGGGCCGCTGGGGGGAGGGCCTTGTAGCGGAGGACCTGCGGAAGAAAGGTTGCCGTATTCTGGCGGCCAACTGGCAGTGCCGAATGGGGGAGATCGACCTGATCATAGCGGATAAGCGCTATCTCCGTTTTATAGAGGTCAAGCTGCGCAAGGACGATAGATTTGGGAAGGCCCGGGAATTTGTGGATCAAAGAAAGCAGGAAAGAATCAGAGTGACGGCACAACTCTATTTGGCCGGCCATCCTACGACCCTTCAACCACGGTTTGATGTGGCTGAGGTTTATGCGCCTGAAGGAGTTAAAACCAGGGCGCCGCAGATCAATTATATAGAAAATGCGTTTTTCTGAGAGGAGGGAAAAGATGGCACGGGTTTTTGATGGCCACTGTGATACCATATCCCACTGTTATCGTGGAGCTAACTTGCTTCGGAATGAGGGCCATCTTGATTTAGAACGGACAGGAAGGTATACAGGATGGGCTCAGTTTTTTGCGATCTTTGCATCAAAAAAGTGGGAAAAAGACCCTCTTTGGCAGGTAACCCAAAGGCAGTATGAGGTTTTTCGGCGGGAGCTGAAAGCCAATGTCGGACTGGTGGTCCAATGTCGGACGGCGGATGAGGTAGAAAGGGCTTGGGCGGAGGGGAAGACTGCGGCTCTTCTCTCTATTGAGGGCGCTGAGCTGCTGGACTGCGACTTGGAAAAGCTAGAGGAGGTCCACCGTTGGGGCGTTCGGGCCATCAATTTGACCTGGAACCATACAAACCAGTTGTCCGGGACAAACGTAGAGGACCCGGAAAAAGGACTTACCAATCAGGGGAGAGCATTTGTTGTCAGGATGCAGGAGCTTGGAATGCTGGTGGATGTCTCCCATCTTTCTGACCCAGGCTTTTGGGATGTGATCGACTTGGCCAATCAGCCGATTTTTGCCAGCCATTCCAACTCAAGAGATATATGCCCCCATCCCAGAAACCTTACCGATGAGCAATTTATGGCCTTGGTCAAAAATGGCGGAGTTGCCGGGCTCAACATGTGTGATGAATTTGTGGGCCAGGCCCCTACCATAAATACGCTGATCGAGCACATTGAGCATTGGCTTTCCCTGGGGGGAGAGGAGAACGTGTCTCTGGGCGGAGACTGGGACGGCATCTCTGCCATGCCTGTGGGGATCGCTGGGATACAGGACTTGGAAAAGCTGGCCGAAGAGCTGCTTCGGCTAAACTATTCGGAGGCGCAAGTGGACCGTCTCTTTTACCAGAATTTGATGAGGGTTGTGAGAGAAGTATGTACTATGTGAGCACCCGGGACAAGCTGCAAAAAACGACTGCCTCTGGCGCCATAGCCTACGGCCTGGCACCGGACGGAGGCCTGTATACGCCGGAGGCGATCCCCTCATTGGCGGGAAATGCGTTGGATACCCTGAAGGGGATGACTTATCCACAAAGGGCGGTCTATGTGATGAGCGCCTATCTGGATGGATATTCAGCGTCTGAACTGGCGGGCTTCAGCGCCAAGGCATATAACAGGGAAAAATTTGATGATCCGCAAATCGCTCCGATCCGGCAGGTAGATGAGGATACTTTCGCTCTGGAGCTTTGGCATGGACCTACCTGCGCTTTTAAGGATATGGCCCTTCAGATGCTGCCCCATCTGCTGACAGCCGCCCTGCGGAAAGAAGGGGAGAAAAAAACGGCCTACATTCTGGTGGCCACTTCCGGGGACACAGGCAAAGGGGCGCTGGAGGGCTTTAGGGACGTAGCGGGAACAAGAATCCAGGTTTTCTATCCTAAGGATGGGGTCTCTCCGATCCAGGAGCTTCAGATGAACACCCAAGAGGGCGAGAATGTAAGCGTCTGGGCAGTGGAGGGAAACTTTGACCATGCCCAGAGTGGAGTAAAATATCTTTTTTCGGATAAACGCTTTGGCGAGGAGCTGGCCCGGAAGGGCGTGTTCTTATCCTCGGCAAACTCCATCAATTGGGGACGGGTGCTTCCTCAGATCGTCTACTATGTCTCCGCATACTGCGACATGATGAACATGGGGAAGATAGAGAAGGGAGAAAAGCTGAATGTATGCGTGCCGACTGGAAACTTTGGAGACATTCTGGCGGCTTATTATGCAAAACGTATGGGGGTTCCCTTGGGGCGGCTCATTTGTGCCTCCAACAGCAACTGTGTATTGACTGATTTTTTTGCGACGGGCGTATACGATAGAAACCGTCCCTTCTATAAAACCACCTCACCGTCTATGGATATTTTGATCTCCTCTAATTTAGAGCGGCTGCTTCATGCCTATACCTATGGGGATACGTCTCAGGTGAAGGGATATATGGACCAGTTGGCCGAGACCGGGCGATATCAAATTTTAGGGAATGTGCGGCGCAATATGGAACGGGATTTTGCGGCTGCTTATTGCGATGACGCTGGGGTGATGAGATGTATCGCCGCCACATGGGAGGAAAAAAAGTATCTGATCGACCCCCATACCGCGGTAGCAATGGATGTGCTGAACCAATATCGGAAATCCACCGGGGACCATACACCGGCCCTTGTGGTGTCTACGGCAAGCCCCTTCAAATTCTGTCCCGCTGTTCTGGAAGCGCTGGGAAGCCAGTGCTCCACTCAGGGGCTTGAGAGCATCGTGCAGCTGGAAAAGCGTACCGGGCTTCAGGCTCCTGCTCCGCTGACTAACCTTGTGGGAAAGCCTGTTCGGTTCCAAAATGTGATAGGAAAAGATGATATGGCCAGTGCGGTGCGGGCTATGCTGGAATAGTGACCATTTGATGGAAAAAGAGCAAAGAAGGGAGGCGTCTGCCCTGTGGCGCTTTATGCGATAGGAGATCCCCATTTGTCCCTTGGGACCAATAAGCCGATGGATGCCTTTGGAGGCAGGTGGGAGGGATATGTGGATAAGCTTCGCGCCAACTTTGAAGAATTGACAGAATCAGATGCCGTTGTATTTTGCGGCGACCTGTCTTGGGGGATGTCGCTGGAGGAGGCTTTGCCGGATTTTCAGTTCCTGGATGGACTGTTCCCAGGAAAAAAGTATTTTATCAAGGGCAACCACGATTATTGGTGGACCACCGCCAATAAAATGCTGACCTTTTGGAATGACCACGGCCTCACTGACTTTGCGCTGATCCACAATAACTGCCAGGTTTATGGAGAGACAGCTCTCTGCGGTACCCGAGGATGGTTTTTTGAGGAAGACGCCAACGGACACAACGAAAAGGTTTTTAAGCGGGAACTGCTTCGGCTGGAGGCATCCCTGAAAGCGGCGGAGGGGATGGAAAAGCTGTGTTTTTTGCATTACCCGCCTCTTTATCAGGGATACATTTGTCGGGAGATCGTCGAACTACTGGAGACGTATCAAGTTAAAGCCTGCTACTATGGACACCTTCATGGAGGAAGCCATCGTCTGGCCCAGGAAGGGAAACGGGGAAGTGTGGAGTATCGTTTGGTAGCAGGAGATTATGTGGATTTTCATCCGCAAAAGATTCTGGAATGACCTTGAAATAAAAAACTTCTAAAAAAATAAAAAAAAGACTGGAAATATACTGGTATCCCTGATACAATATATGAGATATCGTATGGCAATCTCGGCCCACAAAAGAAACAGGGAACCGATGCCGACAGGAGGAAACGAAGCATGAATGTTAAGAATATCGAGAAGCTGGAAAAGAGCAGAGTGGCCCTTACCATTGAGGCCAGTGCCCAGGAGTTTGAAGCAGCCCTGGACAAGGCTTATCGGAAGGAGCGGGGCCGTATTATGCTCCCCGGCTTCCGCAAGGGAAAGGCGCCTCGGAAGATGATCGAGGCTATGTATGGCGCTGAGATTTTTTATGAGGGAGCGGTAAATGAAGCCTACCCTGATCTTTTTGCCCAGGCGGTAGAGCAGGAGAAGCTGGACACTGTTGCCTATCCCGAGGTAGAGCTTCTGGATGCCGGTAAGGATGGGTTTACCTTTAAGGCGACTGTTGCGGTCCGCCCCGAGGTCAAGTTGGGCAAGTATAAGGGCCTTTCTGCGCCTAAGGATGTGACCAAGGTCACAGAGAAGGACATTGATGGTGAGCTGCAGCCCTATGTACAGCGTGCCACCCGTATGGTGGACGTGGAGCGGAAGGCCAAAAAGGGCGATACAGTGAACATCGACTTTGAGGGCTTTATGGACGGCAAAGCCTTTGAGGGCGGCAAGGGCGAAAACCATGATCTGGAGCTGGGGTCCGGTCAGTTTATCCCCGGCTTTGAGGATCAGCTTGTCGGCGTGAAGGCAGAGGGCGAGAAGGACGTGGTGGTCACGTTCCCTGAGGATTACGGCACCGCTGAGCTGGCGGGCAAGGAAGCCACCTTTAAAGTGAAGGTCCATGCGGTCAAGGAGAAGGTCACCCCTAAGCTGGATGATGAGTTTGCCAAGGATGTTTCTGAGTTTGAGACTCTGGCCGATTTTCGGAAGGACCTGGGTGAAAAGCTGGGGGAACGCCGGGAGAAGCAGGCGCAGCATACCTTCGAAGAAGCGCTTTTGGAGCAGGTCATCAACGATATGTCTGCCGATATTCCCGATGCTATGGTGGAGAACCGGGCACAGCAGATGCTGGAGGATTATAGCCAGCGCATTACCAGCCAGGGCATCTCTTTTGAGCAATATCTGGCAATGACCGGCATGACTGTTGATATTTTGAAGGCCCAGGCTATAGAGGGGGCTCTTCGCCAGGTGAAGGTGGAGTTGGCCTTGGATGCCATTGCGGCGGAGGAAAAGGTCGAGATCACCGAAGAGGAGATCAACGCTGAGTGTGACCGCTTGGGTGAGCAGTATCAGCTTCCCGGTACCGAGATCCGAAAAATCGTTCCTGAGCAGGAGCTGAAGGGTGATTTGACCCATCGGAAGGCTGCGGATTTGATCTACACCTCCGCAAAGGTAGGGAAGACCCCTGCCAAGAAGGCCGCAAAGAAAGAAGAGCCCAAGGACGAGACCGAGAAAAAGCCCGCAGCCAAGAAGACTGCGGAAAAGGCTGCGGGAGAAAAGAAGCCCGCCGCTAAGAAGACGACCAAGAAAGCGAAGACAGAGGAATAATTGGGAGTATTTGGGAGATACTTTCATGTGAGTTTGTTCTATGTGGAATTCATGAAAGGAGATTTTCAACTATGAGCTTGGTTCCTTATGTAGTCGAGCAGACCAGCCGGGGAGAGCGTTCTTATGATATTTTTTCCCGTCTGCTCAACGATCGAATTATTATCCTGAGTGAGGATGTAAATCCGGCCTCCGCCAGTATTGTGGTGGCAGAGCTGTTGTTCCTGGAGGCCCAGGATCCTGACAAGGACATTCAATTCTACATCAATAGTCCAGGTGGTTCCATTCCCGACGGTATGGCTATCTATGATACCATGCAGTATATCAAGTGTGATGTTTCCACCATCTGTGTGGGTATGGCAGCCTCCATGGGGTCGTTCCTTCTGGCTGCGGGGACCAAGGGAAAGCGGCTGGCTCTTCCCAACGCTGAGATCCTGATCCATCAGCCCCTCATTGGCGGCGGTGGGATCTCCGGCCAGACCACCGATGTGAAGATCCATGCGGATCATCTGGTGTACACCCGGGAAAAGATGAACCGTCTGCTCAGCGAGATGACAGGGCAGAGCCTCGAGACGATCCAGAAGGATACAGAGCGGGACAATTATATGACGGCTCAGCAGGCTTTGGAGTATGGCCTGATTGATAAGGTGATTCGTCAAAGGTAAGATACAACAGGGGAGTAAGGGAATAGCCCTTGCTCCCCTGCATTTCCAAAACGAGAGGAGATCATTATGGCCAAGAACGATGATCGGCATCTTTATTGTTCTTTCTGCGGCAAAAGTCAGGATAAGGTCAATCGCCTGATTGCCGGACAGGGAGTTTATATTTGCAATGAATGTGTCCAGCTTTGCATGTCGGTTCTGGAAGATATGCGGGAAAAGGACCTGACAATACAAACTGGACAACTGGGCGCGGTCCCTACCCCCCAGGAGATCCATCAGGTGCTGGATCGGTATATCATAGGTCAGGAGACAGCTAAAGTGGCTCTCTCTGTAGCAGTATACAATCATTACAAAAGGATCTATTTCGGTGTGGGTGAAGAGGATGTTGAGCTCCAGAAAAGCAATATCCTGCTGATCGGACCCACCGGCTGCGGCAAGACTTTGTTTGCCCAGACCTTGGCCAAGGTGCTCAAGGTCCCGTTTGCTATTGCGGACGCTACTACCTTGACTGAAGCTGGCTATGTTGGTGACGACGTGGAAAATATTCTTTTGCGTCTGGTCCAGGCTGCCGATTATGATATTGAGCTGGCGGAGCGTGGTATCATCTATGTGGACGAGATCGACAAGATCGCCCGAAAGAGTGAAAATGTATCAATTACCCGGGATGTATCCGGCGAAGGTGTGCAGCAGGCCCTTTTGAAGATCCTAGAGGGCACTGTGGCCAATGTTCCGCCCCAGGGGGGGCGGAAGCACCCGCATCAGGAGTTTATTCAGATCAATACCAAGAACATCCTCTTTATCTGCGGCGGAGCCTTTGACGGACTGGAAAAGATCATTGAGCGTCGTTTGGACAAGAAGAGCATTGGTTTTGAGGCGGAGATCAAGAGTAAGCAGGAGAGAGATATGGGTGAAATATTTGCCCAGGTCCAGCCTCATGATTTGATTCAGTTTGGCATTATCCCTGAGCTGGTGGGCCGTCTGCCTGTTTTGTCTTCTCTCAATTCCCTGACCCGGGAACAGATGGTAAAGATCCTTACCGAGCCCAAGAACGCATTGGTCCGTCAGTACCAGCGTTTGATGGAGTACGATGATGTGAAGCTGGAGTTTCAGCCTGAGGCCCTGGCTGCCGCTGCGGATAAGGCCCGTGAACGTGGGATCGGTGCCCGTGGCCTGCGGGCTGTGATGGAAGAGGCGCTGACCAGGGTGATGTATCAGGTACCCTCTGATCCCACCATTTCCAAGGTAATCATTACCCCGGAGAGTATTACCAAGGGAGAGGCTCCTCAGCTTCTCCATGAAAGAATAGACAGGCCCCGGCCTCGGCTGGGGGATGCTGAGGCCGACAGGCTGCAAAAGCAGCGGCCCATGCGGGATACCGCTTCTTAAATTACGCTCATTGACTTGGGGGAGGGTGACCTCCCCCAAGTCAATAGAAAGAGGAACATCATGCCATTGAATTTGCAGCAGGCAGAATTTGTACGTTCAGCGGCGGGGCCGAGGGATTTCCCGCGGGATTCGCTGCCGCAGGTGGTATTTGCCGGAAGATCCAACGTGGGAAAATCTTCGGTGATCAACCGTCTGTTGAATCGGAAGAATTTTGCCCGGGTTGGAGCGGCGCCGGGAAAGACTACCCATATCAATTACTTTCGCATTGACGGAAAGCTTTACTTAGTGGATCTGCCGGGATATGGCTATGCCAAGGTCTCTCATCAGGAAAAAGAGCGGTGGGCAAGGCTGATCCAAAGCTGGTTTGATGATTCAGGCTTGATGAGCCTCGGGATATTAATCGTAGACTCCAGACACAAGCCCTCTGCGGACGATGTGGTTATGGCGGACTATTTTAAAGCCACCGGCCGCCCATTTGCCGTGGTGGCCAATAAGCTGGACAAGCTAAAAAAGAGCGAGATCGACCCCAATATGACCTTGATTCGAGAGACGCTTGCCCTGGACGAATCTGTAAAGTTAATACCCTTTTCGGCTGAGAAGGGGGCGGGAAAAGAAGACCTGATTCACCTGATTTTGAATGAGACAGGAATGATATAAGAAGGTCGACAGGCGACGCACATACAAAAGGAGAGGCAACGATATGGCTGACATTTTATATATTGTGGTGCCCTGCTACAACGAAGAGGAAGTATTGCCGGAGACCTCTCGGCAGCTGAAAAAGAAGATGACAGACCTGATCAGGGCAGGTAAGATATCGGAACGGAGCAGGGTCCTTTTTGTCAATGATGGTTCCAGAGACAGGACCTGGGAGCTGATTTCAGAACTCCATGAGCAGGACTCCATTTTCAGCGGCGTTGATCTGACCCGCAACCGGGGCCATCAGAACGCCCTTCTCGCAGGGCTAATGACAGCGAAAAAATCCTGTGACATGGCAATTTCTATGGATGCGGACCTTCAGGACGACGTAGATGCGGTGGACCGCATGGTCGAGGAATATTATTCCGGCTGTGATATCGTCTATGGGGTTCGCTCCTCCCGAAAGAAGGATAGCTTTTTCAAACGTTTTACAGCAGAAAGCTTTTACCGCGTGATGAATTTTTTAGGGGCGGAAACCGTATTTAACCATGCGGATTACCGCCTGATGTCCCGGCGGGCTTTGGAAGGTTTATCGGAATTTCGGGAGGTCAACCTTTTTCTGCGTGGTATTGTGCCTATGATCGGCTATCGTACCGGCACAGTGGAATATGAGCGGGGGGAACGGTTTGCGGGGGAGAGCAAGTATCCCCTGAAAAAAATGCTTTCCTTTGCCATGGAAGGGATCACCAGCCTTTCGACGAAACCCATTCGCTACATCACCATCCTGGGCTTCTTGATTTTTCTGGTGAGTATCATCATGCTGATTACTTTCATTGCTCAGTGGGCGATGGGGATAACAGTGGCTGGTTGGGCCAGCGTGATATGTTCCGTTTGGGCCATCGGAGGATTGATCCTGCTGTCCCTTGGAGTGATCGGAGAGTATATCGGAAAGATCTACCTGGAAACCAAGAGCCGCCCCCGTTTTTTGATTCGAGAGGTCCTGGATGATGAAATATAAGCTTTTGGACGCTTCCATTCCAAAGTTTTTATTGGTTGGAGTGGGAAATACCCTTCTTTCCGCTGTTTTAATGTTTCTGTTGGAGGACCTTGGCTATTGGCCTTCGTCTGCCATTGCCTATGTAGCGGGAGCGGTGGTGAGCTTTTTTCTGAATCGAAGCTTCACCTTTCGAAGCCACGAGGCCCTTGTGCCATCCGCTGTGAAGTTTGCGGTTAGCGTGGCGCTTTGCTACGTGGCGGCTTTTGCCATTGCGCAACCGATAGGCGGATGGATTTTGGGACTGCTGGGAGTAGAAGGTATCTGGCTGGAGCGTTTTATTAAATTAGGGGGTATGGGGCTTTATACGGTCCTGAATTATTTTGGACAGCGATTTTTTGCGTTCCGAAAAAGAGGAACGGCAGAAGAGTGAAGCTATAAATCAGAGGGGAGAGGTCTGTCCAAAGACCTCTCCCTTTTTATTTTGGAATATGAGAATTGGCCTATGACGCCCCATCCTTTTTGTGAAAGAGCTCACGCAGCCCCACCAGAATTAGATAACCCCCAAAGAGACGGCGAAGAAGGGCCACCTCCAGTTCAGTTGCGATCCAGGCGGACAATGCGGTCCCGGCCAAACCGATCAGAATGGTGGATAGGAGGATGCTTTTCTCAAGATATCCGTTTTTGATGTGGCTGGGCAGTGCGGTGATGGCGGTTGGAATAAAGTAAAGCAGGTTGATGCCCTGAGCGGTATGCTGGTCCAGACCGGCAAAGGTGGTCATATAGATCAGCAGGAGGGTTCCACCGCCGATCCCAAAGCCGGAAAGGATACCGGTAAGAAGACCGAATACAAAAGCCGCCATCATCCTAATAAAAGGGCTTTTACGCCCGAATACAGGAGAAGGAGACCAAAACCGCGGCGCAGCCAGTTCATATTGACCTTTTTGAAAATTTTCCCACCTAAAAGTCCTCCGAACGTTCCACCCAACAAATAGGGAAGCGCGGCAGAAAGCTCCAAGCTGCCACGAAAGAAGTAAATAGCGGAGGATAAGATGCAGAGGGGGAGTATGATGGCAATGGAGGTAGCAAACGCATGACGGGGCTCCAGGCCGCATTTTTCACGCAAAAGCGGTACCAGGACCATACCACCTCCGCCGCCCAAAAGACCGTTGATCAGACCTGCGGCACCGCCGGCAAACAAGGCCCATCCTTTTTTCTGATTCAAAGTGATCCCCTCCTGGCCGTAGTATGGCAGGAGGGGATCACTTTATGCAAGACGTTCTGCTTCGGTAAGGGAAAGGATCACCTTACCGGCCAGCATGAGCCCAGCGCAGGAGGGGACCCAAGCTACACTTCCCGGGACGCTGCGGCGGCCTGGAGGTGGGAGCTCTTGCGTGGAGGGCGTAAGAGGAGCCTCTGCCGACCAAAGGACCTGATGATGACGGATACCACGGTTTCGCAGCTCTTTGCGGATAACACGGGCCAAGGGGCAGCCCTGCGTCTTGGAGATATCGGTGATTTGAAATTGGGTAGGATCCAGCTTATTTCCCGTTCCGAGTGCGGATACGATGGGGATCTGACGGGCCAAAGCTTTTTCGATCAGGTCCAGCTTGCAGGAAACCAAATCAATAGCGTCTACGATATAATCGTATTTTGAGGCAAAGAAAATCTCCCTGGTCTCAGGTGTATAACGATAAAACAGGGAATGAACGTGGCAGTCGGGGGCAATGAGCTTCACACGGTCGGCCATGGCGTCACTCTTCCTTTGCCCGATAGTGGCAGGAGTCGCCTCCAGCTGGCGGTTCAGATTGGAGACACCAACTTCGTCACAGTCGGCCAGAGTGATCTCCCCAACCCCGGAACGGGCCAAGGCTTCCGCGCACCAACTCCCCACACCCCCAAGTCCCAGGACGGCTACATGACAACGGGACAGTTTTTCCATGGCGGCAGCTCCCAGGAGCATTTCAGTTCGAAGAAAAGGATGTTCCATATTTACGTGCCTCCTAAATAAAATCCGCCTCGAAGCTTGTTCTCCGAGGCGGATTGAAAAACGGCTTATTCGGCGGCCTGAGACTCGGTGGGGGCGGGATCAGCGGACTCAGATTCAGCAGGAGAAGAAGAGGGGGTGGGGGCAGCTGTGTTTGCGGAGCCCACATACTTCATACCGTCAGCCTCAACCGCTTCACAGGCCTCCACAAGCCCGGTGCGCCAATCGCTCTGCATAGAGGATTGGGTTTTGTCTTTGGCGGTAGTATACCAATGAGGCTCCTCATCCACGCCGGAGAAGTAGATGATGTGCCAGCCGCAGTACCGGCCCACATATTCTACCAGACCGACATCACCGGCCTTACGGCCTTCTTCAAAAATCCAGTCATTGAAGCTGGAGACCATTTGCCCCTTGAAAATGGATTCATAGAGACCGCCTGGGGCGTTTAGATCTTTGGTCTCGCTGTTTCTGCCATCCTCGGAATGTTCTTCCGCCAAAGCAGCAAAGCTCTCTTCTGTGGCTTCACCGGCCTTCCACTGGTCCAGGATCTCCTGGGCCTTGGCCTTGGATGCGTCCCGGGCGGCCTGGGTGGGGATGGGGTTGCCGTCCGCATCCTTCTCGGTAGCATCGGAGGTATCTGTAGTGATCAAAATGTGACGGGCATTGACAGTGGGATCATTGTCAAGGTAACGCTTCAGGAACATGACCACAAAATAACCGTTGGAGGTCTCAATGGAAGTGACGTCGCCAGCCTTGCGAGCGGTCTCTTTTAACCATGCGGCATAAGCAGAATTATTATCGGAAAGGGTGGAGCCCATGATTCCACTGTTGAGAGAATAGGACTCGTTTTCATAAGCACTGCGGACGGACTCACTGACGTACTTAGGAGCGGCCGCCACAAAAGCAGCCTCTTTGTCCTCAGCGGCCTGGATCTCAGCCAAGGCGGCGTCAGCCTTTTCCTTGGCGGCGGCCAGAGCGGCCTTTTTCTCCTCCTCAGTGGCGGTGACGGTGGTTCCATCCTCATTTTTCAAAGGCTCGCCGTTCTCATCCACAGGATTGGAAGCGGTACCGTCGATAAAGAAGTAACGGTAGTCATAGCTGTCCAGATCTGCAGTATTTTTCTCGTAGTAATCTTTGATATCGGCCTCGCTTACCTCAATGCCCTCATTATGATGGTTAGAGTACTCAGAGGCCAGCAGGCTGTTGGTGCGGTTCCGGCGGTAGACCTCCTCGGTCACGCTGTTGCCGTACTGCCGGGCAAAAAAGGTTTTGCGGGAAATACCGTTTTGGGCGCAAATGGTATCTATTTCGGTGAACTCATCTGCCAGTGTTTTTTGGCCCTCCTCAGAGAGGGTATAGCCCTCGGCCTTAGCGGCGGCGCAGAGAGCCGCGGTCTCCTTCAGAGACTGAAGAGCAGACTCACGGAAGTAGTCGGCGTACGTCTTGTTGTTGGCCTCGTCCTGCCACTGGGCGCCATCGGCAAGGTTGGGGTCAAATCCGATGTTGATCCCATACCCATAAAGGAAGCTATACCAGGTGTTATAAGTGTATTGACGGGCAGAAGCATAGTAATACTGCAGGTCGGCCACAGAATAGTCGGTGCCGTCAACAGTGACGGCAGTGGCGGAGTAATGGAACCGGCCGGTCAGGTTATCCCAGTTGTTCCAAATCAAAAGGCCGATGGCCAACACGAAGCAGACCAGGCCGGTAACAGTATAGGCCATCGTTTTCCGCTTAGCGGCCTGGGCCTCATTCTGGGTTTTGCGCTCTCTTTGAGTCGTACCCTCGGCCATGGCTGCTTTTTTTAGCTGTTTCTTATTTGATGCACTCATGGGATTCAGTCCTCTCATTCGCTTTTGTAGTAATTTGCGGGGGGACAAACCCCGGCGCATTTTGCTATTATACAAGAAAAAGCCTTTTCTTGCAAGTCCTATGTTGTAAATATGTTGTGAATGATAAAAAAGAACAATCGCCAGAAACGGCGATTGTTTATGCTGGGCAAAAGTTCTCCCGCCTTGGCCGTGTGAGCCCATTTAAAACCTGCACGTCTCCGGCAGGTGGGTTGCCTCCGATTCCGCTTTACCGCTTCCAACTTCCGGCACGGGGCCGGGAGGCCTGCGAACCACGGAACGAGTTGGCATCCCGTTTTATAAATGTGGGTTTAAAAGAGCTCATCACGAACCAGGCAGGAGGGCAGTTTATTCCTCCTCGTCTTCCTGAAAGAGAACCTCCATAAAGCGGTCATAGACCTCTTCCAATTCCACCTCAGAATCCAGGGTAGAGAGCTGTTCCTCGCCGTCAATCTCCACAGATTTGAGAATGATCAGTCCGTCCGCCTCATCCTCCTCCGCATCCGCGTCGGTTTCAGCAGGGAAGAAGGCCATATATACCTGCCCCTTATGTTCGATGGTATCCACAAATTCAAGTTCAAATTCGTTGCCGTCCTCGTCGGTGACGGTGATGAAATCAGGTCCGAATTCTTCACTCATAAGAAGAGCCTCTCTTTCTGATGTAGTGATATTATTGTACCCTTTGCGGAAAGAAAAAGCAAGGCGGAAGCTGGAAATTTGAGGAATAAAAATTTGAGCAGATGACTTGACATTTCATGGGGGATTTGTTACAATACTTAAGCACGTTTGAGATGCGTCCGTAGTTCAATTGGATAGAGCGTCAGATTCCGGTTCTGAATGTTGGGGGTTCGAGTCCCTCCGGGCGTACCAAAACAGACTTTCTGTGTAAGCAGAAGGTCTGTTTTGTTTTATATGAGTCTTCCTTTTTGAGCAGATGACGTGGAAAGTGCACACAAATGTCTTCCCGGAAAAGCAGTAAGACGGCCAGAATTATCTGACCGTCTTACTGCTTACATTTTAATATTCCTCGGGTCGGACCAGATTGACTAAGACTTCAACCATCTTTTCCATGGCCTCCGTGGGGATGTACTCCAAATTTCCATGGAAATTAAAGCCGCCGGTGGAAAGGTTGGGGCAGGGGAGGCCTTCGTAGGAAAGCCGGGCGCCGTCGGTACCACCCCGGATAGCAACCTCACGGGGCTCAACACCGGCTTTGCGGAATGCGGCCTTTGCACGATGGATCAGGTACATGTGAGGCTCTATTTGAGCCTTCATATTGTAGTACTGGTCTTCCAACTCCAGCTTTATGGTGCCTTGACCGTATTTTTCATTGAGAAAAGCTGCGACACGCTCCATATGCGCTTTCTTTTCCTCAAATTTTTTTCGATCATGGTCCCGGATGATGTACTCCATTTTTGCGGTGGTCACGTCGCCCTTCATCTGGTCCAAATGATAGAAGCCCTCATATCCCTCGGTATGGGCGGGAGCCTGCTCCTGGGGAAGCATAGCGTGGAACTCCATAGCCATTAAAAGTGCGTTTTTCATTCTGTTTTTGGAGGAGCCGGGATGGATGCTCAGACCGTGAACGGTCACCACTGCACCGGCGGCGTTGAAATTTTCGTACTCCAGCTCACCCAACTCTCCACCGTCCACGGTATAAGCCACCGCGGCGCCAAAATTTTTGATGTCAAATTTGTCCGCGCCCCGGCCGATCTCCTCATCCGGGGTAAAGCCGATGGCGATTCGGCCATGGGGAATTTCGGGGTGTGCCATAAGGTACTCCGCTGTGGTTATGATCTCGGCGATCCCAGCCTTATCGTCTGCGCCCAAAAGGGTGGAGCCGTCCGTAACGATCAAATGCTGGCCGATACAGCGGGACAAGCCCTCATCCTCGTCAGCCCGGATGCGGATGTCCCTCTGTGCATCCAGAATCACGTCTCCGCCGGTATACTCCAAGATCTGTGGCTTGATGTTTGCCCCGGAGAAGGCGGGGGCGGTGTCCATATGGGCAATGAGTCCCATGCAGGGAACATTTTCACAGCCCGGAGTGGCAGGAATCCAAGCATAGACATAACCATACTCGTCCATGTGGGAATTCTGCAGGCCAAGCCGGGAGAGCTCAGAGACGAGCTCTGCGCCAAGCAGCTTTTGCTTGGCGGAGGAGGGACAGGAATTCGACTCAGGATCAGACTGGGTGTCAAAGGAGACATACTTCAGAAATCGATCGATTACATTCATATTTCAAAACTCCTCTCTGGTTTTGTAGACGGGAACGATTTTGCCATTGACCTTTTCCGCGGAACAGGATAAACTGTTGTTGGAACATTTTTCATTGTATCATAAAAGGAGTGTTTTGACTATGGCAAATATACAGGAATTTTTTTATCCCTCCTCCGATGGAGCGCATCAGGTCCATGGAGTTGTTTGGCTGCCCGAAAGCGGAAACCCCAAGGGAATCGTTCAGCTTGTCCACGGAATCTGCGAGTATGCGCTTCGTTATAATGATTTTGCGCATTTTCTGACCACTCAAGGGTATATTGTAGCGGGAAATGACCATTTGGGGCACGGAAAAACCGCAAAAGGGCCGGAGGAATATGGCTTCTTTACCCAGTGGTGGGATCTGGTCCACGATGTTCGGGCGTTTCAGGTCAAGATGAAAGAGACTTATCCTGACCTGCCTTACTTCCTTCTGGGGCACTCTATGGGATCCTTTGTAGCCAGAACCTTCCTTATAGATTATCCCGGAAGCCTGACAGGCGCCATTCTTTCCGGGACTGGCCAGGAGTCCAAGATCACTGTAGCCGCGGGAAAATATCTTACTGGTATGGGCGATCCACACAAGGTAAATCAACTGTTTTATAGCCTGTCCATTGGAGCCTACAACAAAAAATTTGAACCGACCCGTACCTCGGCCGACTGGATATGCCGGGACGAAAAGGTGGTAGACGCCTATCTTGCCGACCCTCTTTGCAATTTCCCTACGACGGCTGGTATGAATCATGCCATGATGAATGGCTTGCAGTATGTGGGACGAAAGGAAAATCTGGCGAAAATGGACAAGGAGCTTCCCGTATATTTTTTTGCGGGGGATAAGGATCCTGTGGGAGCCATGGGAAAGGGAGTTCAAACGGTAGCCTCCTGGTTTCGGGAGGCCGGGATGAAGGAAGTCACGGTGAAGCTCTATCCCGGCGGCCGTCATGAAATGCTCAACGAACTCAACCGGGAAGAGGTATACGCGGATGTGGCGGCCTGGCTGGAGTCGCACAGAAGCTGAGGACATTTCTATGCTGAAAAAAGTACGGACAAGCCCGTCATAAAGCTTGTCCGTACTTTTTTCTTGGGGTCAGCAGGAAAGGTACTGTCTTACCAACTCTTGCAGCAGTTCATCCCGATCCAAACGGCGAATCAGGGCACGAGCATTGTTGTGGTTGGTAATGTAGGTGGGATCCTCAGAAAGAATATATCCCACGATTTGATTGATGGGATCATACCCTTTCTCCTTGAGAGAATCATAGACCGAACTGAGGATGGCCTTGATCTCCTGATCCTTTTCGTACCGAATGTTGTATTTTCTTGTCAGGTCCAGATCTTCCATAGCAGGACACCTCCAACCAGGTATACTGTGATTTTACCCGAAAATTCCTGCGGTGTAAAGAGAAAAACTGAAAATTTATAAAAACTTTTATTTTTGTGGAAACTTATCGAAGGATGGCGCCGAGCTCGGACTTCAAGGTATCCAAAATACTTTTTACATCAGCGTCGGCTTCTTCCGCGGTGAGAGAGCGGTCATCGGCCCGGAGGATCAGACTGAAAGCGACAGATTTTTTGCCATCTTCCACCCCTTTACCGCGGTAAATATCAAAGAGTGAAGCCTCCTTCAAAAGGCCCTTGGCACCTTTGCGGATGGCGGCCTCCAGTTCACCCACGGTAACGGCCTCGTCACAGACCACGGCAATGTCCCGGGTGACCGCGGGGAATTTGGGAAGGGGAGTATACTGGGGGGCGGGACCCACCGCGGCCACAAGCGCCTCAAAGCTTAACTCCGCACAGAAAAATTCCGTGTCCACACCGTAATTTCGGGTAACCAGAGGATGGATCTGCCCAAGGACTCCAAGCCGGGTTTCGCCGGCGAAAACTTCGGCACAGCGTCCGGGGTGATAGGAGGGATTGTCCAAACAGGCCTTAAAGCTGATATTCTCTGCACGCAGCTGACGCAAGATAGTTTCCACCATACCCTTAAGGAAGAAGAAGTCCATTTCCTCTCCATAAGCGCCAAGGGTAAGATACTTCCGCTCGTTGGCAAGTCCATCAGAGCCGCCGGGGAGGTAAGTGCGGCCGATTTCATAGAGCCGGGCAGATTTGTTGCGGAAATTATAGTTTCGGGTAAGGATCTCCAGCATGGATGGAAGGGTAGTGGTTCGCATAATGGAAGTGTCCTCACCCAGGGGATTCAAGATTTTGAAGGAATTCCGAAGGGGCTCTTCCTTGCTCCAGCGAATCTTGTCATAGTAGGTAGGAGAGATGAAGGAATAGGTGATGATCTCATTGTAGCCCAAGGCGCGGCAAACGGCGCCAAGGGATCGTTCGGTCTGCTGAATGGGAGAGTACCCCCCCTGAGTGGTCTGGCCCCGCATAAGGGTAGTGGGAATATTGTTGTAGCCGTAAAAACGGGCCACTTCCTCAGCCAGGTCGGCCATTCGTTTGACATCCCCCCGCCAGGCGGGGACGGTCACGCTGTCGCCATTGATTTGAAAATCTAACTTCTGAAGGATCTCCTCCATACGCTCACGGGATACGTCAGTTCCCAACAACGCATTGATTTTTTCAGGCTCCAGCGTAAGAACAGTAGGCTGAGGGACAAAGTTCAAAATATCAATGACTCCGTCCACCACCTCTCCGGCGCCCAAAAGCTCCACCAGCTCACAGGCGCGATTGACCGCGGGCAGCGTGTTCATGGGATCCAGGCCCTTTTCAAATTTAGCGGATGCGTCGGTGCGCATTCCGAGGGCCAGGGCACCCTTCCGAATGCAGGTGCCGTCAAAGTTGGCAGATTCGAATACTACATCCACAGTGTCATCGACGATCTCACTGTTTTCACCGCCCATAATTCCCGCAAGACCCACGGCACGAGTTTCGTCGGCAATCACCAGATGATTGGCGTTCAGGACATGCTCTTTGCCGTCAAGCGTAGTAAGGTGTTCTCCTTCACAGGCATTGCGAACAACGATCTTTCCGCCCTGAACATAGCGGTAATCGAAGGCGTGCATAGGTTGGCCATACTCCAACATGACGTAATTTGTAATATCTACAATGTTGTTGATCGGGCGCACCCCCATGGCGCGGAGACGCTGACGCATCCACAGGGGAGAAGGGGCGATTTTTACATTGCGGACCATCCGGGCGGTATAACGGGGGCACAGCTGGGCGGCGGGTGTCTCAACGTCCAGCAATTCGGGGAGAATACCCTTTGCGCCGCCCTTTACCTCCGGCTGGTGGAAAGTGCATGGCACGTCAAACGTAGCGGATACCTCCCGGGCCAGACCAATGACAGAGAGGCAGTCGGGACGGTTGGGAGTAATTTCGAATTCCACCACATGATCGTTCAAGCCAACGGCCTTGCGGATGTCCTGACCAATCGTGAGATCGGCCAGCTCCGGGTCGTCAGACAGAATCCAGATCCCCTCCGCATAGGCGGTAGGAAAATCACGCTGATCCAGCCCCAACTCCGCAAAAGAGCACAACATTCCGTTGGAGGCCTCCCCACGGAGCTGTCCGGCGTGGATCTCCTTGCCTCCGGGAAGCGTGGAGCCGTCCAGCGCCACGGGGACCAGATCTTTTTCTTTTACGTTTTGGGCCCCAGTGACAATTTGGATCGGAGCAGACAGGCCTGCGTCGACCTGACAGATCCACATGTGGTCAGAGTTGGGATGGCGAACCAGGGAGAGTACCCGGCCAACTACCACGTTCTTTATTTCCTCACCCTCAATTTCAGTGGTCTCCACCTTAGAGCCTGAGAGAGTCATAGCTTCCGCAAAGTCCTTATCAGAAGCTGATATTTGTACAAATTCATTGAGCCATTTACGGGAAAGATTCATTTTGTTTCATCTCCTCACTCAAAATTGTTCCAAAAACCGAATATCGTTTTCAAAAATAAGCCGCAGGTCGGAAATCTTAAACCGACGCATCGCGGTGCGCTCAAGCCCCATGCCAAAGGCCCAGCCCGACCACTCATTGGGGTCAATACCCGCCATCTCCAGCACCCGGGGATGGATCATACCGGCGCCAAGAATCTCGATCCAGCCCTCGCCCTTACAGGTAGGACAGCCCGCGCCACCACACTTGTGGCATTGCACGTCCATCTCACAGGAGGGCTCGGTAAACGGGAAGTGGTGAGGGCGGAACCGGGTGATGGTCCCTTTACCAAAGAGTTGTTCAGCCAGTGTGTTCAAAGTACCCTTTAAGTCAGCCATGGTCACATTTTTGTCGATGACCATGCCCTCCACCTGGTGGAACATAGGGGAGTGGGTGGCGTCCACCTCGTCTTTACGATAGACCCGGCCGGGAGCAACGATTCGAATAGGCAACTCCATGGAGTCCATGGCCCGCACCTGCATGGGGGAGGTCTGGGAGCGGAGCATGACCCGCTCGTTGGTGTCAAAGTAGAAGGTATCGGACCAGTCTCTGGAGGGGTGGCCCTCCTCGGCATTGAGCCGGTCAAAGTTTAGCTCGGCCAGTTCAATTTCCGGGCCGTCCAATACGGTAAAGCCCATGCCAATAAAAATATCTTTGATCTCATCCAGTGCAATGTACATGGGGTGCTTGTGTCCCAAGGAAGGTGTCTTGCCAGGGATAGTTACATCCACAGCCTCCAGCTTGAGTTTGGCTGCCATGGCGGCAGTCTCCAGCTTTTCTGCCTGAGCCTCAAGAGCGGATTCTAAATTGGCCTTTACCTCATTGACAAGCTGTCCCATTTTTGGACGCTCCTCCGCCGAGAGCCCACCCATCTGCTTCAAAAGGCCGGTGAGCTCACCTTTTTTGCCAAGATACTTGACCCGTAGTTCCTCCAGTGCCGCCGAATCCTTCGCCGCCTCCAGGGCGGACAGTGCTTCGGCTTTGATTTTTGTCAGCTGTTCTTTCATATTTAATCGTCCTTTCAAAAATGGTTGAAATATATTTACTGATTGTTACGAAACACATCGGCAACTTCGGTAATGGAAATGTAGGCGGAAGGGTCCAGCGTGTGGACAATATCCTTCATCCGGCCAATTTGAAACCGGGTAACAACAAAATAAATCATGGTCCTGGGGGAATTGGAAAAACCACCCCGTGCGTCCAGGCAGGTCATGCCCGATCCAAAGCACTCAGACAACGCGGTACAAATTTCATCAGGGTGGGTGGTAATGATGGTGGCAGCCTTAGAACGGTCAATTCCTTCTACGATGAAGTCTATGGTCTTCAGGGCAGCGGCATAGGTCACGATCGAATAGAGGGGAAGGATCCAACTATGCAGAACGATGCCGCAGATGATATACAAAACCACATTATAGATCATTACAAAGGAGCCAACGGAGAGTCCCAACCTTTTTGCGAATATGACCGCCATTACTTCAATTCCGTCAATAGCCCCGCCAAATCGGATGGTAAGGCCACTGCCAAGGCCGGAGATCAAACCGCCGAAGATGGCGCAAAGGAGGAGATCTGTCCCAGCCAAAGGAGACGCCATGGTCACATCGACGGGAAGCACATCGGTAATAAGCCAAGCACCCAAGGAGTATATCCCGACCGCATACAAGGAGTATACCGAAAAGGCTGTGCCCTGCCTTTTCCAGCCGAAAAGAAACAACGGGATATTGAGTGTGACCAGAAATATGGATAAAGGGAGAAATTCTGGTGTAACTTGAGCCAAAAGCATAGAGGTACCTGAGATACCACTGTCGTAAAGGTTGACCGGGTAAAGAAAAATAGTCACGCCAAAGGCGTTGATCGCACCGGCCAGAGTAAGGGTAAGAAAATTGCGCCAGCGGAGCCCCGGAAACTTAAGCGGAATGGTCAAATGGGCTTTTTCTTGGGAAGAAAAAATTTTCATGAGGTCATCCTTTCTGAAAAATAAAAATGCCCTTCATCCCGATGCTCGGGACGAAAGGCATGCCTTCCGCGGTACCACCCGCATTTACACATTAACTGTGTACGCTCAAAACCCTTCTATCGGTGGGCAGCCGTCCATGTCTCCATGGCCGCTCCGGGGCGAATCAAGCACGTTCTCCGGGAGCCCTTTCAGCCCAGTGAGGCTCCTCTCTTTGCGGAGAAGGGAGTGCTATTTTCCCTTTCCTTGCGTTTATCGTAGTCTATTTATACCATACTCTTCGAGAAAAAGCAAGTGGTTTCCTTATTGCGGGGGAAAACGGGCTATGTTATACTTAAAACCTCTAAGATCATCCTCGAAGGAGATGGTTGAATGGAAAAGCAGGTCATGGCTTCGGAAATGATCCATTTGCCCCGGCGAAACAGAGAAGCACACAAGGGGGATTTTGGGAAAGTAGCCATAGTAGGTGGCTGTGTGGGATATTCCGGGGCGCCCATATTGGCGGCCCGGGCAGCAGTCCGCACAGGCGCTGGTTTGGTGTCGGTCCTGGTGCCAGAGCCGGTATGGCCAATTGCCGCATGTAAACTGGATTCTGCTATGCCATGGCCTTGCACGGCAGAAGAGGATGGAAGCTTTTCTTTTTGTGGGAAAGAAGAGGTAAGTAAACAACTGAAGCTTACAGATGCTGTTCTGGTCGGCCCCGGATTAGGTCGGAGTGAGGGCGCCGCCAAGCTGGCACGTTTTTTGTGCCGAAGGCTTGGGGTTCCTCTGGTGCTGGACGCAGATGGCATAAACGCGCTGGAAGGACATATAGATTGCTTGGAGGAACGCCGGGACAGAGTGACCGTGCTTACCCCTCATGAGGGAGAGTTTATGCGGATCGGGGGCTATCAGGCGCATCCACACCGGGAAGAAGCAGCCCTTGCCTTTGCCAACACGCACAACTGTGTACTGGTGCTGAAGGGCCACAAAACACTGACCGCGTTTCCCGATGGAAGGCTGATCGAGAATCAGACCGGCAATCCAGGAATGGCAAAGGGTGGTTCTGGGGATGTACTGGCCGGAATGATCCTTTCTCTGCTGGGGCAAGGGTTCCCCCTGAAGCAAGCAGTGCCCTGGGCAGTATGCCTCCACGGAAAAGCTGGTGACCTGGCCGCGGAGGAACGAGGGGAATATGGCATGACGCCCATGGATCTGGTGGAACGGATCCCGGCGGTTATAAAGAACTGTGAAGAGTAAGGAGGGAAAAGGGTGCGTAAACGGTTTTGCGCACTGATGATGATCCTGGCCCTGTCGTTGTCCGCCTGCGGGAGTACAGGGGGATACGAAGCGGAAAAACTGCTGCAAAAGGTTCGGGGCAGCTATTTGGAAATGTTGAGCTGTATGGGCAAGGGGGAGATCGTGGCGGACTATGGGCAGAGGGTCTACCATTTTAGCATAGATTTTTCCTGGGAAAAGGATGGGGAAACGGTTCTCTGCTTAACGGCCCCCGAGAATGTGGCAGGAGCAACAGCACGGATCAAAAATGGGGAAACAGCCCTGGAGTTTGATGGTGTTATGATAGAGACAGGACCTCTGAACGAGGATGGACTGACCCCAATTGACGTGATCCCCGCACTCTTGCACAGCATCCAGGAAGGGTATATCTCGGAATGCGTTCAGGAGGAACAGGGGGAGGACCATACATTGCACATGATCTGCCGTGACCCGGATAAAACACCGGGAAACGGAATCGAAACACAAATGTGGTTTGACCCAGAAAGCTTTTCCTTGCTTTGCGGTGAAATCAGTGTAGATGGCGTTACCATCATACGATGCCAATTCAGCGAATTCAGTATAACCAAAGCATTAAGCGAAGAAGAATGATGCAAGAATGAAACTACAGTAAAATCGGACAGACAGTGAAATGTTTCACTGTCTGTCCGATTTTACTTATACAGGAAGAATCCCGGAATAGGAGAGGAGTTCATAGAGTATATATGCGGCCTCATCCCTTGTGGCGAACTGTGTCGGGGAGATCGCATCCAGACTATCCCAAAGCATAGATCTTGGTGTCCCAAACAAGGTCGTCTGGCTATATGCTAGAAGCCAGGCGGAAGCTTGCGCCCAATCGGCATATGCGGAAAGAGCCTCCTCAGAACTCGGCGCGTCCTCCGGCATTTTTCCGGAAGCGTCATAAAAGCTCATGTTGAGAAACTTGGCCAGCCGTGCCATCACTGTCATTAGCTGTTGGTGGGTCACAGGAGAGTTGGGCTCAAAATTTCCATCGCCTACGCCGTTGACCATACCCAGACTGGTCAAGGACAGGACCGCGGGGGAGAACCAATCCTCTTCGGAGACGTCAAGGTAAGGGCTTTTGATGCTGGCGGGCTTAAGATTGAGCGCCTGAGAAAGAAGCTGGCACAGCTCAGCCCGGGTCAAGCCGTCATTGGGACAGAATCTTCCGTCCTCCTTACCGTGGAGCATGCCGTAGGTCTTCAGGATGCTGAGGATGTCTGGATAGAGAGAGTCCGAGACATCTTTGAAGTCAGAAGCCTGGTAAGGAAGCTCGTATATTTCGCAAAACTCCCGGGCGGTGATGGGAACCTCCGAAAAATCATCATTTTTCAGATGGAGCTTTGTGTTCTGGGGCAACGCATGTATGAGGGCCTGGAAAAGGGGTTTATTTTCGTCGCTGAGGGCCGAATCCAGGTCCACGTACCAGCGCCAAGAAAGATCGATCCGAAGAGTAGCTTTCGCCTGGGCCTTTGGCGAAGAGCGAAGAAGCAAGGCTGCTCCAATGTCTTCAGGGGAAAGAAGAATGTGGGGCAGAACACCGATCTGATCGGTGGTGTTACCGTTGGGAGAGAAGAAACGGTAAGATGTGATCTTGATGGCGTCTCCGTCCGGGAAATATTCCGGCATAGAGTCTTGGTCGGCTACGATCTGAGCCACCCCTTTGCCGTAGGTCCGAGTACCGACCACAATGCCGGAACGGTAGCTCTGGATCGCGGAGGCAAAAATTTCAGAAGCACTGGCGGAATGCTGATCTACCAAAACGATGACCGGGTAGATGGTGAGCGGGTCTTCCTCATGGTAGTAAGCGCTATATGTGTTAGAGCCGTCACGCAAAATGGACATATATCCTCTTCCTGTAAAGTATCCGGCACATTCGGTAGCGGCCTCGGCAGAGCCCCCCAGGTTGGAGCGGAGGTCCACCACCCAAAGGTCGGCCTGGTCCCCGTATGTTTCAAGGCCTTCCCGGAAATGCCCGGCGGTTTCGCTGCCAAAGGTGGTGCAGTTGATATATCCAATGTGGCCATCCAAAAGCTGGGTCGTGGTAGCGGCTACCACAACAAGGGATCGAACCAATTCTACCGCATGGGTATCGCCCTCCCGCCGGTATGTAATGGAGACGGAAGACCCCTCCTCGCCACGGATCCAGCTTGTTGCGGTATCCAAATCTACCTCTTCCAAGAGGTTTCCATCTACAGAAATGATACGGTCACCAGCCATCAGACCGCCTCGGGAGGCGGGAGAATCCTCCAAAACCTGCTCGATCAAAAGACCGTCCGGGCCAATCAGGTCGCCGTTGCGTGAAAAAACGACTCCAATACCAACCAGCTTGGAATCGGACATGCTGGCCAGAAAGATCTCATATTCCTCCGGGGTAAAATATTCAGTGTAGGGATCCCCCAAAGCCGCCACCATATCTTTCACTGTGGCAGCTTCCAGCGCGGTGGAAGGAACCTCATCAATGTATAGTAGCTCAAGGAGTTCGGCGGCCTGCTCGGTCGTGAGCGCCTGCGCAAGGGGAAGCACAGTCCAACAAATGGCCAGAATAAAAGCGGTAAAGCGGTAAAAAAGCGAACGATGTTTCATACCATGGAGACCTCCTGAGGGAAATCAAAGACATACTTGATTATAAAGCAAAAAATTGAGGGGGACAAGCTTAAAAATTTTCATGTACGTTTCTTGGGGAACGGTCAAGGAACACCGCGGGGCATGGAGACGGTTACATCTCCCATCCAGTCGGTTCGGTAGATGGCACATCCGGCGGCTTTCAGCCGCGCCAGAGTTTCGTCTTCGGGATGACCGTAGGAATTGTAGCCAACCGAAATCACCGCCACCTTTGGCATGATAGCTTGAAGGAGCTCGGAAGAGGTGGAGGAAGCGGAACCGTGATGCCCCACGACAAGAAGCTCCACCTCAGGAAGCTGACGGTATTTCAGGAGTCGTTTTTCCATGTTTGTACTCATATCCCCAGTAATGAGTACATCAAAGCCTTTGCTGCTGCAAAGGACAGAAAGGCCTGACTCGTTGGAACTCCCTGCCCCCATGGGGATAATGACTTTTGCTTCTGCGGCGCCGAAGGAAACAACCATGTCATCCCGATAAAGGAATTCAACCTCGCAATTGTATCGGTGCGCAAGAGAAAGAAGACGGTCACGGAGCTCTTTATCAGGGTCTTCTTCAGACAGGATAAGACGACTCACAGGCAGCCGGGCCAGAAGCTCCGAAACGCCATTGGTGTGGTCGGAGTCGTAGTGGGTAAGGACCAAGGCATCCAATTCGGAAATTCCATAGGCCTGGATATGGTCGGCGGCAATATCTCCCGCATTGCCCTCGTTGCCGCCGCAGTCCACCAAAATGGCTTTTCCCTCAGACAAGAGCAGCGTAGAGCTTCCCTGGCCAACGTCCAGAATGGTGGCGCTCAAAGAGGCCTGAGTCGCTTGATAGGAGGGCAGAAGCTGAGCCGCGAGAAGGGAGACAGAAAGAACGCCAAGAGGGATGAGAGGTCTTACTTTCCCGCGAGAAAAAAGCCAGAGAAGCAGAACGCCGTAAGCGGTAAGAAAGCAAACTAAAGCATAGCCGGAAAAGAGGGACAAGGTGGCAAAGGGCCAATGGGAAATGCTCTGCGCAATGAAGATCACCCACCGGGCGGGCCAGGCGGCAAGCCATCCGAGAAAAGAGCCCAGGGGAGGAAATACCATTCCGATGGTGGCGGCAATCAAACCTACAAAGAACGTGGCAGAAACAGCCCAGAGGGTAAGCAGATTGGTAAGCGGCCCGGCCAAAGATACGCTGTGAAAATGGATGGCGCTTAGGGGTGTAGAGAACAGGAGAGCGCCCAGTGTGGTGGCCAGTGTACCGGATAGGAAATAGCACAGCCTGTAAAGAAGCGTTCCGGGAAAGCTCTTCCACCTGGGGAGATTTTTCATCCATTTGGTATGCAATGGGCCGGAGACAAGATAAATTCCGGCCACAGAGCCAAAGGAAAGCTGAAGGCTGACGCTGGAGGCTGAAAAGGGGCAAAAGAGCAGCAGGAGCATCAGAACAAAGGCCAGCGAGGTCGGCTTGTCGTTTTCCCGTCTTAGAAGGGACGCCGCCAGCAGGACACTGGACATTATGGCGGCCCGGAGGGCAGACGGAGAATTGCCCGTCGCCGCGGCAAAGAAAAAGAGAAGAGGAATCATAACAATGGCAGAGAGTTTGCCACGCTTGCCCAGCAGTGTGAAGACCAGGCCGGATAAAAAGCTGAGATGGAGGCCGGATACAGCCACAACATGAGCAATACCGCTTCTTCGGAATGCGGCATAGAGACCGTCGGGCAGGGTACTTTTGTCCCCGGTAAGAAGGGAAACAAGAAAGCCGGATACGTCCGAGGGGACGAACTGAAAAATGATGCTTTTTATGTGGTTGGATACATACTGGGGCAAAAACCGAATGGAAATGGATTGAGGCCGCTGGAGAAGAGAAACCTTTTCGGTCACGCTTCCTGAGAGGTAAATTCCTCTGGACTGGTCATAGTCATAGGTTTCTCCATGCCGAAGATCAGAGCGAGAGAGTCTGACCCTTGCGGAAATCAAGTCACCGGGGCGAAGCTCCAGAGCATCTTCACCAGCATACAGGGACACGAGCGGTTCAGA
>CAJUEU010000002.1:30506-99821 GCA_910585735.1 uncultured Oscillospiraceae bacterium
TGTGAGAGCTCCTCCGTAGCTGGTTTCTCTTGGAAAATCTACCACCAGCATAGTATATGGAAGCCTATCCTCACAGGCAAAATTGTGGGCTGGAACTCGAAAAATCATGCTGTAGATCCCGGTCCACAAAATGCCGCCCGCCAGGCCAAAGGCTACCAGCGTGGGCCGAAGCTTTTGGGGAATCATCAGGAAGACCGCTCCAGTCACGGCACAAAGAAAACCAACGGAAAAATGAAGGTAGTCGGGAAGAAGATACACCGCCCCAAATATCCCCGTGGAGCAGGCACAGGAAAACCAGCACAGCCGCCGAAAAGGCTTGCTCTGTGCTGGATATCTACTTTGTTTCTCAAGGTATTTCGAAAAAAGCCTGTTCAAGGACATCACCGCCCCCATAGTACAATCAAGCAGGGGATACTGTCAAGAAAAACCGAGGAAAATGTCGAATGTCTGAGAATGGTGGACACAGCTTTCGCTCAAAGGTATGAAATAGAGACAGAGGGTAAAAACTGCAAGAGAATGGAAGGAGCGTGTAAGATGGATCTCTTTACGTTGGGAAAACAGGCAGGAAAACAGCGGATAATGAAGGGGTACAGCGGAGGGCATGTGATAGCCAACAGGCTCCATAAAGCGCTGCGTCAAATCAGGGAAACGAAGAACCGCCTGGAGCAAAAAAGCTGGACTCATATTCCCCCTGGGGTAGAGTGGCTGCTGGACAATGTGTATTTAGCGTTTAAAGAGGGAGAAGGAGCCAAAGAGGATCTGCGGCGTGGTAGACGGCTGCGGAAGACGGAGGGAAAGGAAACCTACCTTTCAGCCGCGGCGTATATCTTAGTTAAAAATTGGGGTTGCTGCGGAACAGAGGAACTTGGAAATTTTCTTCGGGGGATACAAGAGACAGGGCCACTGACCGAAGAGGAGCTGTCTCTGTTCATTCCAGCCACAAAGAGCGCGCTGTGCATCCATTTGGCGGAATTCTGCACAGCCTTAGAGCGGGACTCCGAGTGTAAGGAGCTGGCCCTGCGCATGGAGGAGGTATTTACTGGGTTACGGACCCTCGCCGCTGCTAATCTGGGGCCCATATTAGAAGCGGCAAGCTGTGTGGATCGGATCCTACGGCAGGATCCCGCAGGGGTATATGGAAAGATGAGTGAAGCTACCCGGGCGCGCTATCGGAATCAGGTATGCCGCCTGGCAAGAAAGTATAGAATTTCCGAGCAAGATGTGGCACAAAGAGTCTTGGAGTTGGCGGCACAGGGACAGGGGAACATGAGGCATGTGGGCTGGTATCTCTTTCGCATGCCTCTTGGGGCCCACAAAAAGCAACCCTCTGGCACCATATATGTAGCCTCAATATTACTTCCAACGCTGGTCCTTACGTTGTGGATCGTTTTTTCTCTGCATAACTGGATTCTTTTCCCGGTGCTCTTACTTCCCGTTTCAGATATTGCAAAAAACGTGGTAGACTTTTGGTCAGTCAGGATCGTTCCACCAAGAGAGATTCCCCGTATGGCTTTGAAGAATGGGATCCCCCGGGAGGGGCGAACACTTTGCGTAATTGCGGGACTTTTGACCGGGGAAAAAAGTGGGGAAGAGTACGCAAATCTCTTGGAACAGTACCATTTATCAAACAGAGACTGCGGCAAAGAGCTTCGCTTTGGACTACTGGCCGATCTCCCAGACCGGGGAACACCAATGGGAGCCAAAGAGCACCAATGGGTGAGAGCGGCGGAAAAAGCGGTTTCTGCTCTGAATGAAAAATATGGTACGGGGTTCTATCTTTTCTTTCGCCAGCCAATTTTTCATCAGAAAGACGAGAGATATGTCGGATGGGAGCGAAAGCGGGGCGCTCTTTTAGAGCTGACCAGATTGCTTCGGGGAAAGCCTACAAGTCTTCGTATCCTGGTGGGGAAATCCGACGAACTTTTAGATACCAAGTATGTCATTACTTTGGATTCGGATACCTCCCTCAATGTTGGGATCGCCCGCAAGCTGGTGGGCGCTATGCTTCATCCGCTAAACCGGCCTCAGGTCAGCGGGGATAAGATCGTGACAGAAGGTTATGGGCTTTTGCAGCCTCGGGTCGCAGTGGACTTGATGGCTGCGAACCGCTCCCAATTCTCCCGTATTTTTGCGGGGCAGGGGGGGATCGACCCCTATGGCGGAGCGTGCAGTGATGTATACCATGACCTTTTTAACAGGGGAACCTACACCGGGAAAGGGATCTTCGATGTGGAGGTCTACCTCGAATGTCTGGACGGTAGGTTTCCCCAGGGGAGGATCCTGTCTCACGACTTGATCGAGGGCGCTTACCTCCACGCCGGCTTGCTGGAGGACGCAGAGCTGTCCGATGGGTATCCCTATCAGGTCACCTCCTACTTTACCCGGCTCCACCGCTGGATACGGGGGGATTGGCAGCTGCTGCCCTGGCTGTGTCTGCATGTAAAAAATGAAAAGGGAGAGCAGGTCGCAAATCCAATTTCCGCCGTAGACAAGTGGAAGATTTTCGACAATTTGCGAAGAAGCTTATCTCCCATTTTTACCCTTGCGGCCCTTCTTTTGGGAATGTGCCATTCTGGGCCGGTCTTTGGAATATCCGCTGGTCTGGCAATTATTTCTATCTGGTCGGGCTTGCTTTTGGCGGGAGCTGACCTGGCGGTGAGAGGAGGAGTTGGACTTCGCCGCCGCTATCACGCAACGATTGTTGCCGGCTTTGGAGGAATGCTGCTTCAAACGCTGATACAGCTTCTTCTTTTGCCGTATCATGCCTGGATCTGTGCCTCGGCTGTCTTCACCGCCCTTTGGCGTAGCTTTGTTACCCACAAAAAGATGCTGGAGTGGGTGACGGCTGCCGATACAGAGCGGAAAAAGGACGGACTATGGGGAAGCTTTTGCAATCAATGGCCGGCAGTGGGGATCGGCGTGTTTGCCATGCTGTTTTCCGTCCTTCCTGCAGGCGCCGCCATTGGTCTGATTTGGGCAGTTTCCCCTTGTTTTTCCTGGCTTTTGTCCCGTTCCATTCAAAAAGAAAATACATGGTCAAGGGAAGAGCATCCCTTTCTCCTCAACCAGGCGTCTCTGATATGGGGGTATTTTCGGGACTGGCTTCGGGAAGAAGACCATTGGCTTCCGCCAGACAATGTGCAGGAAAAGCCTTGGTTGGGACCTGCCCGCAGGACATCACCCACCAACATTGGTATGGCTCTGCTTAGCTGTGTGGCCGCCGTAGATCTGGAGCTGACAAGCCGTGGTACTGCCTTGCGGCTGATCGAAAATATGATAAACACCCTGGAAATACTTCCCAAATGGAAGGGGCACCTTTATAACTGGTATGACACCTCGACCGCCTTGCCGCTTTCTCCCCAATATATTTCTACCGTGGACAGCGGAAATCTGAAGGGATGTCTGATCGCTTTAGGTGAGACGTTGAAAGCATGGAAAGAGGATGAGCTTGCCGGTCGTACAGAGACTCTTGCTTCCGCCATGTCTCTTGCGCCTCTTTATGACAAGGAACGAAAGCTGTTTTTTATTGGCTTTGACGTGGAAAAAGGGGAAATGACTCCTGGATCCTATGATTTGTTGGCCAGTGAGGCCCGATTGGCCAGTTATATCGCGGTGGCCATGGGGGAGGTGGATGCCCAGCATTGGGGCCGCCTTGGCCGAGGACTGGTAGGGGAAAATAACTATTGCGGCCTGGCCTCCTGGACGGGAACCATGTTTGAATATTTTATGCCGAATCTGCTTCTCCCCAGTGAAGAGGGAAGCATGATGTATGAGTCTCTTGCCTTTTGTATCTACGCGCAAAAACGAAGGGGGGCAAAAGCCGGCGTACCTTGGGGAATCTCGGAATCGGGCTTCTACGCCTTTGACCCCGGTATGGCCTATCAATATAAAGCCCACGGTGTACAGAGTCTGGGCCTAAAACGAGGCTTAGACCAGGAATTGGTGGTTGCGCCATACGCCTCCTTTCTGGCCCTTCTGTTAGCGCCCAGAAGCGCGGAGCGGAATCTTCGCCGTTTACGAGACATGGGCCTGGAGGGGAAATACGGCTTATATGAGTCGGTGGACTTTACCAGAAGCCGGCTTTCCGAGGAAGAGCCATGGGAGGCGGTCTGTTCCTTCATGGCTCATCATATGGGGATGAGCCTGATCGCCATTGATAACTCACTCAATCAAAGTATAATGCAGGAACGCTTTTTTAAAAACCGGTCTATGCGTGCGTTCCGGGAACTGCTGCAGGAAAAGGTGCCGATTGGAGCGCCGATCATGAAGCTGGACAGGCAGTTGCCGCTGGAACGGGCCAGACCCTCCAGGCAGCATGCGTTTTGTCGTACAGGGGAAGGGTATGACCTTGCACGCCCAGCGTGCCATCTTTTGAACAACAGCCAGCTTACCGTCCTTTGTACAGACAGCGGCGCTGTCCAGTTGAAACGAAGGGATGGCTGCGCGCCCTTCGTTACTCGGTTCGAAGAACAATATGAGCCAAGCGGAGTAAGCTTTTTTTTCCGGGAAACCTCTGGCGCCCTGTATTCCTTGGGCGGCGCTCCCTTGTGGGAGGAAGGACATTTTGGATGGCAATTTGAGGGTGGGGAAGCCCGATGGACCATAGAAGAAGAAAACTTTTCGGCGGCGTTACGTCTGACCTTACCCAAATATGAAGTTGGAGCCCGGTGGACGGTGGAGCTCAAAGGAGCCTGTCAAGGCGAGCTGATTTGTTATCTGGAGCCCATGATGGCAAGGGAAGCAGATTACTTTGCCCATCCGGCCTATTCTAAGCTGTTCATTGAAAGTAAGCCGATAGAAAATGGAGTGCTTTTTTCACGCCGTCCAAAATCGGGAAAGGAAAAGCTTGCCTTGGCTGTATTGTGGGATAAAAAGGCAGACGGATTGGACACCAGCCGGGAAAAGGCATTGGGACGGGGCGGACTGCGGCGGTTGGAACAAGCTCTTGAGGAACCGGCCAAAGAGAGTATTGGCGCGGTTTTGGATCCTTGCCTGCTGGCTCGCTTTTCTGTGGGGAAAGAGGAGCATTACCGGCTGAAGCTGGCCTTTGGATTAGAGAACGAGGGATCTAGGGCTATTGAGACGGCACGGGAGACGCTGAATGGGACAACCATAGCCAGTGGAGGGATGGAGGCCACTCTTCGACGGCTTCAGATGTCTGAACGGGAAGGGGTACGGGCAATGGAACTGCTTTCCATGCTTGTGTACCCAAACAAGTCGGCTCATTCCTTTCCCCAATCCTCTTTATGGCAGTATGGTGTGTCCGGGGACCTTCCTATTGCGGCTGTTCTTCCCAAGTCGGAAGGAACACAGGAAGATCCGTTTTTGCTCAAGGCTCATCAACTGCTTCGACAATGTGGTTTTTCCTTTGACCTTTTATATCTGCTCACAGACCAAGGCAGCTATCACCGCCGTCAAAAAAGCAGGCTTCTGGAAATGTTGAAAGGCGTTGGAGCCGAAAATTTGCTGGACCAAAAAGGCGGGATATATCTGGTGGATCTGGCCTCCGAAGACCAGCTTGCCCTATGGAAGGATTGGGCCAATGTACTTGTGAGCCCGGAAGGGTTGCTTCAGGAAAAGAATGTGCCGAAGTATTCAAGGCTTCCCGCTTGCCGACTTAGTGCCGAGCTTCCCAGTTGGCGATTTGAACCTTGTGAAGCATTTTGCTTGACCTTGGATGGAGCGCTGCCGTCTTTGGGGTGGAGCCATCTTTTGGTAAATGAGACCTTTGGCTGGCTCACCGACGAAACTGGGTGTGGACACCTCTGGGAGGGAAATGCCCGGGAGAGTGTTCTCACAGAATGGAACAATGACCCATTGGCCATTGGCGGGCCGGAATGGTTTTTTCTTCGGTACGCCGGGGAGGAAAAAAGCATTTTTGCCGATGGGGACGGCAGCAGGGTGAATATCACTTATGGATTTGGGTGGTGTTGCTGGGAAAAGGAATGGCGGGAGGGGTTTATAAAAACCACCGGCTTCATTCCCTGGGGACGAAATGAACGTCTGATTCTAATTGAGCTTCCCGGCGGCGAGGGAGAGCTTCGCCATATCAAAAAGGGAAACGGAGAGTCCTTGTTCAGATTCTCCGGGGAACTGTGCGTTTGTACCACTGCGGCCGGGACCCAAACGGCGGAGGCAGAAGAATTCCGCCAACTCTTTGAAAAAACCAAGGCCCATTGGAAAAGACAATGTCAAAGCCTCACCATCAAAACGCCGGAGCCAGCCCTGGACCATTACCTGAATGGCTGGTGCCGTTATCAAGTGATCGCCTGCCGGCTGCTGGGAAGGACCTCCCGCTATCAAAACGGAGGCGCTTTTGGCTTTCGCGATCAGCTGCAAGACACCTTGGCATTACTACCCTTTTCACCCCAACGGACCAAAGAACAGCTGCTCCGCTGCTGTGCCCATCAGTTTCTGGAGGGGGATGTTCAGCACTGGTGGCACGAGGTGGGAGAAGAGAAAAACCGAGGCGTAAGAACGAGGATCTCTGATGACCTTCTGTGGCTGCCTCTGGTCCTTGCCCGCTATGTAAGTACTTGGGGGGACTGGGGATTTTTGGAGGAAAACGCAAGTTTTTTGGAGGGAGATCCTTTGGAGCCCCATGAGATGGAACGCTATTTTGCGGCTCAAAGCTCACAAAATAGCGCCTCCGTATACGAGCATGCCATCCGTGCGATACGCTGTGTGTTGAAACGTGGTGTGGGCCCCCATGGACTTTTGAAGATCGGCAGTGGAGATTGGAATGACGGTATGAACCAAGTGGGACATCAGGGGGAAGGAGAAAGTGTATGGCTTACTTGGTTTACAGTAGTTGTGCTTACAGAATTTTCCGAGCTATCAAAGAAAAAACGAGACACGGATACCCAGGAGCTTTGTAGGACATGGGGGAATAAACTGCGGGAGGCCGCGGAGAATGCCTGGGACGGGAACTGGTATCTTCGGGGCTGGTACGATGACGGAAAAATCTTGGGAGGACATGACAGCGGAGAGTGCCAGATAGATTCCATTGCGCAAAGCTGGGCTGTTTTTGCGGGATGTGACAGGGAAAAAGGCGATAGGGCATTGACTTCAGCGCTGTCGATGCTCTTCGATCAGAATGCGGGGATCGTGAAGCTTTTTACTCCACCTTTTGACAGCGGAGAACAGGAGCCAGGGTATATCAAGGGGTATTTACCAGGTATCCGGGAAAACGGAGGCCAGTATACCCACGGCGCGGTTTGGCTCGCCCTTGCCTGCTTTGAGCAGGGAAGACAGGAAACGGGCTGGACCATTCTTCGGACATTGCTTCCCCAACTTCACCCTCACGAAGCTTATCAAGCTGAGCCCTATGTCTTGGCGGGAGACGTTTACTCCCATCCCCAGCACCTTGGCCGCGGCGGCTGGAGCTGGTATACCGGGTCGGCCGGATGGTATGGCCAGGCTGTGATCGGAGCGCTTTTGGGAATTAAGATAAGGGACGGAAATCTGACCATAGTACCTTCCATTCCAGCTTCGTGGCCTGGTTGGGAGGGGGAATGGAGGGGAGATGGATGGACTTTGAAGATCCGGGTCACAAGAGGAAAAGCGCATGGCCTGAGGTTGGACGGCGCTTCAGTAGACCAAATCCCTTTGCTCAGATTGTCTGGGATGCACCTGGCAGAGTTGACTCTGCCGGAAAAAACTTAAAAACTTTTTTCCAATAGGGGGTGGAAAATAAGTAGAAATGATGTATAATGAGGATTAACTTTGCGTAGGTCGAATCGAGATATATCCCGGGGTGAGGTGTGGTGAGTGCGCACGCTTCCCCCGGGAGTCAGTTCACGGCCAGCCTCTGAGCATCAATAGAAAAGAAGGTGTCTGCAATGAATACGGTAAGTTTTCCGGGAATCGGACTTTCCATACCAGTAAAATCGATTGCGTTCCATGTGTTTACCTGGCCTATCCATTGGTACGGATTGATCATTGCCTTTGGTTTTTTGCTGGCTGTGATTTTTTGCGGCAGGCGGGCCCGCCGTTTTGGCATTGAACAGGATGATGTTATAGACCTGCTTTTGTATGCTGTGCCCCTGTGTATCATAGGGGCACGGCTGTACTACATTATTTTTTACCTGGAGCGTTATCGCGGAGCGGATGGAAGCCTGGATTTTGGATCCATGATCCGTATTTGGGACGGAGGTCTTGCTATCTATGGCGGCATTATCGTTGCCATCATTGTGGCTATTGTCTTTTGTAAGAGGCGGAAAATAAGCTTCTTTGCTTTGGCCGATTTAGGCTCTTATGGTTTGATGATCGGGCAATTGGTTGGACGTTGGGGAAATTTTGTGAATGTTGAGTGCTACGGCGGCACCACAGATCTTCCCTGGCGTATGGGGATCTACGAGACTGTTAACGGAGTGTATCAGTATACCGAAGTTCATCCTACCTTTCTGTATGAATCTTTGTGGAATCTGGCTGGACTTTTTTTGCTGGCTTTTGTTGTGGAAAAGTATAGAAAATTTGACGGACAGATCTTTTGGGGATATATGGCTTGGTATGGCCTTGGCCGGGCCTGGATAGAAGGACTTCGGACAGACAGTCTCTATTTCTTCTCTACAGGCCTGCGGGTATCCCAGGTTTTGGCCATTATATTCTGCGTGATCGCGGTAATTGTGTTGGCGGTCCAGCTTCACCGGCCCCACCGTCCTGAAGATTTATGGTGCAATCAGGTGAAGGCCAGGACGGATGATCAAAGCATTGAAGCAGTCGACGAGTAAGAGGGAGGCCGGCAATGACACTTTTGGACGGAAAAGCACTGGCGCTTAAAGTGAAAACCGCAGTTTACAAAGAGACTGAAACGCTTGCCCGGCGGCCAGGGCTGGCAGTGATCCTTGTAGGGGAGGACCCGGCCTCCAGGGTCTATGTTAACGGAAAGAAAAAGGATTGTGCCGATTGCGGCTTTTACAGTGAGGAACACATGCTTCCAGAAGCAACCACCCAGCGGGAGATGTTGGATCTGGTAGATGAATTGAACAAGAGGGCGGACATTGACGGGATCTTGGTGCAGCTTCCACTTCCTGGTCATTTGGACCCGGAAGTGGTGTTGAATGCCATTGATCCCCGAAAGGATGTGGATTGCTTTCATCCTCAAAACGTGGGAACCATGCTGATTGGAGGCTCCGGCTTTTTGCCCTGTACCCCGGCTGGAGTGATGGCCTTGCTGGAGGAATATGGTATTGACCCGTCCGGGAAGCACGCTGTCGTGTTGGGACGCTCCAACATTGTGGGAAAACCAATGGCAATGCTCCTTTTGGAGAAGAACGCCACGGTGACCATCTGCCATTCTAAAACACAGAACTTGGCGGAAATATGCCGTCAGGCAGATATTCTGGTTTCAGCGGTGGGAAAAATTGGGACGGTATCCGCTGATATGGTGAAGGACGGCGCAGTTGTTATCGATGTCGCTATGAACCGGGACACAAACGGGAAGCTCTGCGGAGATGTAGACGCCGGTGTCGCTGAAAAGGTCTCATATTTGACCCCAGTTCCCGGCGGTGTAGGCCCTATGACCCGGGCAATGCTGATGCGCAACACGCTGCATTCCGCTCAGTGCCATCAAAATTTGCAATAAAGGGTAGAAATTTCGTTTTTTTGTGCTATAATTCTATAACAGCAACAGACAACAGAAAATTTACTGTTAGGAGCGTGTCGATATGAAATGTCCTTTCTGCGGTTATCACGACAGTAAAGTGGTGGATTCCCGTCCTGCTGAGGACTATGTCAGTATCCGCCGGCGCCGCGAGTGTCTTTCCTGCAAAAAGCGCTTTACTACCTTTGAGGTGATGGAATCTCTTCCTGTCGTGGTGATCAAACGGGATGGAAGCCGGCAAAGCTTTGACCGCACCAAGCTGCTCAACGGCATGATTCGCGCCTGCGAAAAGCGCCCCGTCCCCTTTGAGACTCTGGAGAGGATCGCCACCGAGATTGAGCAGACGCTTCAAAATGAGATGAATCGTGAGGTTTCGTCTACCAAAATCGGTGAGATGGTGATGGATCAATTGAAAGGGGTGGACGAGGTTGCCTATGTTCGTTTTGCCTCGGTCTATCGTCAATTTAAGGACATCAGTACTTTTATGGCTGAGCTGAGCAAGCTTTTGGAAGAGAAATAAATACATAGCAAAAAACACAGAGGCTTTTTGCCTCTGTGTTTTTCATTAAAAAATGTTTTTCAGGGTGAGCTGTTCCGCCTCCGCCAAAAGCTCCAGGCCCGCAATCAGCTTGGCATTGGCGGCGGAATATTCACCGCCCTCCTGACATTCAATAAATTCGGAAACCTCCCGAAACGCCATATAAACAGAATCTGTTTCACTATGGCGAAGGGTGATGTGGAGATAAAAGTCTCTATTGATCCATTTTTTATGGGCGGTCTGTGTCAATTCTTTGGCGCCGGTCCAATCTCCCTGTTCCGCGTTCTCTTCCGCTGCCTCCAAAAGCGCGGTGAGGTCGGAGGAAAACACCTCAATACTGGTGCTGTGAAGCAGGGTGGCGGAAAAGAGCAGGATCAGGATAGCAAGTGCGATCCCTATTCGTTTCATGCTTGTATCTCCTTTGGCGCAAAGTAGATCTGACCGGCCTCATCCACAGATAAAAGATAAACTTCCTTTGGACTTTTGGCGCCCTTTGCCTTCAACTGCTTTTCCAGCCAAGAATTGTTATAGCCCCGAAGCTTCAAATTGTGTTCCAGGACCCGTCCGTCATTGATAATAATAAGAGGTAGGCCAGCCTCTTGGATCGTTATTGCCATATCCTTTGCCGCAGGGGGTTTTTGGTCGGCGTAGGGAAGTACGGAAATCTGCCCATTGGTCTCCAATATGGCGTACTTGACTGTTGAGATGTCAGTGATTCCCTTCATACGAAGTTCTTCCATTAATTCATCCACAGTGAAACGGTTTTTCGCCATCTCTTTTTGATGGAGAGTTCCGTTCTCCACAATGATAGATGGTCTTCCGCAAAGCAGAGCGCGAAAGGTAACGCTCTTCATGGTGAGGACGGAGATGATCATGGTGATACAGAGAAGCGTAAGGATCGGGATGATCCCCGAAAGTAGAGGGATCCCAAAGTCCTGCATAGGGACAGCGGCCAGATCGGCAATCAAAAGAGCCAGAACCAGCTCGGAGGGCTCCAGCTCACCAACCTGGCGTTTGCCCATGAGCCGTACTCCGGCAATAATAAGCAGATAAAGAATAATAGTTCGAACAAATGCTATGATCACGGGATACCCTCCCAAACTATTTCTTTTGTCAGTATGCCCCTCTTTTTCTCGGATATGACCGAGAGTTCCAAAGAATTGAATATAAAACTGGGCAAATTTTTGAAAAATTTTTATTGTAAAGCAGGTGGATTTGCGATAAAATCAAATAGAACATTTTAGGGAAAGGGAGTCGGGCGATGAGACGAAGGATACTGCCGTTTGACGTTTGGCTTTGCTTGCTTTTAGCGGCTTTGGCCGCATGGGGAACTGGTGCCTTGGCGGAACAGCTCGCTCAAAAGGCATATGAAAAAGAGGTGGCCGCTCACGCTCCCGTAGCGGGACAGATCGGCGGACCGGTGGGGGAATCGGCCTTCCATGCCCAGAGTGTTTCTGACCTTCTTACTCATGATACCTTTACGGTTCCTTCTCATGGAATTGAATACAGAAATAGAGGCGCCGGCTATTATGATGGAAAATATTTTCAGGCGTTGACCTTGCCCTCTGGTGAGCTTGTGGCCGCCTGGATCAATGAGGAAAGCGTACAATTGATTGACGGGACCGACTATTTTACTTCGAATAAGCTTTTGCCCTTGGGGCGGGTCGTGTTTGAGGATCTGTCACAAAATCAGACGTTTTTGGATCAGATCCAATTTCGGGAGCCCTTGAGCCGAACTGATTTTTATGTGGACATGGTGGGAGAGACAGCGGTCCTTGCTGAGGACCAGGCCATAGAGATACCCAAGCTTGTAACGCAGCTCTTGACTGTCATTATTTTGTTTCCAATTCTTCACGCCATTGGATCAAAGCTTGGACTGTTTCCGGCTTATTTCGCGAAAAAGAAAAAAGTAGAATGGGAATAAAAGAAAAAGGATGATACCCATGGAAAATACAGAAAGAATTCAAAAAATCAACTGGTTTTATCTCTTTTTGAATACCCTTGGTCCGGCTGTGTTTATGGTAGGAATGATTGCCTTGGGCGTTGCGCTTCCCCAGCAGTTTGGCCTTCTCTGCGCCTTTATCGGCTTTGGCGGCGCTGTTCTCTGGTGGAGCTTTCTGGGGCACAGGCAATATGAAAAGAAACGGGATCACCGGATCAATGCGCTGACAGAGCAGGGCTTTACCTGCAATCATATTTTCCACTCGGAGGGAAACTCCTTGATCGTGGACCTTGCGCACGGGCAGGTAGCTTTGATTTTTCGGTGGAATCCCGGTAAAACATACATTCGGCCAGCGTCCACATTGTCCGACGTTCATGTTGAGGATGGCCGAAGCGGCGGGGGACCCTTGGCCGGAAGCAGCAGGGTAAGCTTTTTGTTTCGTGTGGATGGAATAAAAATTCGGGTCAATACATTTACCTCTAATCGCCGGTGGCGGATGGACAGCGATTACATTCTTACCGGGGTCTCCAAGGCGGATATGATGGTGGAAGCCTTACGCTCTGCCGGAGCTAAGGGAAGGTAAAAGCGATGTTTCGAAAAATTCGGCGGCTTTTTCAGGATGACTTGTGCAGCGATTGCGCTTCCAAGATGGAAATGACCCGGAAGCAGCTGTATGCCATGCCCACACAGTGGGTTGGGCACTATGTTCCTCATACAGATGCGGAGTTCTACAAAAGGAACCTGACCTTGGTGAAAAAGAAAGCCGATATTCCTGTTGGGATGTATGCCTGTGGGCTTATCGCCTATCGGTGTCCCCAATGTGGCCATCGTACCGTTAAGGCTTCCATATTTCTTCCTGTGAGAGGAGAAGAGAAAATGGAACAGACCCTTTATTTTAATCAAGGAGAGCTGCGGATTTGGCCAGATTGAGCGGATCAGATTGATTACGGAGGATTAAAGTATGGCCCACGAACGTATTCTGGTACTTGATTTTGGCGGACAATATAATCAGCTGATCGCACGGCGTGTGCGGGAATGCAGTGTATATTGTGAGGTAAAGCCATATACCACACCCATTTCTGAAATCAAGGCTTTTTCGCCGATCGGTATTATTTTTACCGGCGGTCCGGGCAGTGTATATGCTCCCGATTCTCCCCAGGCAGATCCTGAGCTGTTCCATCTGGGGATCCCCATTTTGGGTATTTGTTATGGCTGTCAGCTCCTGGCTCATAATTTGGGCGGACGGGTCACGGCAGCCCAAAGAGATTCGGCGAGGGAATTTGGAAAAACCGAAACCTCCTTTGATACAACCTGTAAGCTGTTTCGGGGGCTTCCGCCCCAGGGAACCAGTTGGATGAGCCACGGAGATTATATGGAAAAGGTACCCGACGGCTTTTCTCTTGTCGCTCATTCCGAAGCCTGTCCCACTGTAGCCATATGCAATGAGTCAAAGGGATTTTATGGGGTTCAGTTCCATCCTGAGGTCAATCACACCGAGAACGGAACGGCCATGATCCGAAATTTTCTTTATGAGGTCTGCGGCGCCAGCGGTGATTGGACCATGGGGGATTATAAATCGACCGCGATTGAGAAGATACGGGAGACAGTGGGGAAGGGTAAGGTACTGCTGGCTCTCTCGGGAGGCGTGGATTCCTCTGTTGCGGCAGCGTTAATGGCCGAGGCGATCGGAGAACAATTGACCTGTGTTTTTGTGGATCACGGTCTGATGCGCCTGAACGAAGGTGACGAGGTGGAAGCCGCTTTTTCAAAGTGGAATCTTAACTTTGTCAGGGCGAATGTAGAAGAATTATTTCTTTCCAAGCTAAAAGGCATAACAGAGCCGGAGAAAAAACGGAAGCTGATCGGAGAAGAGTTCATTCGGGTTTTTGAGACAGAGGCAAAAAAGATAGGTACGGTAGATTATCTTTGTCAGGGAACCATCTATCCTGATGTGATCGAATCAGGAGCAGGAAATGCCGCCGTCATCAAAAGTCATCACAACGTAGGCGGACTTCCTGATTATGTGGACTTTAAGGAGATCATCGAGCCCCTGCGAATGCTGTTTAAGGATGAGGTCCGCCAGCTTGGCCGGGAGTTGGGTTTACCCGAATATCTGGTGATGCGGCAGCCCTTTCCGGGGCCCGGTCTTGCCATTCGGGTGATTGGTGAGGTCACGAAGGAAAAATTGACGACCTTGCGGTTCGCTGATTTCATCTTTCGGGATGAAATTTCTAAGGCCGGCCTTGAGCAAACGATGAGCCAATATTTTGCGGTGCTGACCAATGTGCAGTCGGTGGGAGTCATGGGGGATGGACGAACCTATGATTATACTCTGGCCCTTCGTAGCGTGACTACCTCTGATTTCATGACTGCCGACTGGACAAGGATCCCTTATGAGGTCCTGGACAGAATCAGTGTACGGATCGTCAATGAGGTGCCCCATATCAATCGAATCGTTTATGATATTACATCAAAGCCCCCATCTACCATTGAGTGGGAATAAAAAAACAGGAGAATTGGATATGGAAAACAACAACAAGAGACCGGAAACTATGGTTCGCATTGCTACAAAGTCTTTGGCTGACGCTTTTATTGAGGAACAAGTCCATGCAATACAGGAGCAGGTAGGAAGCAAAAAGGTATTGCTGGCCCTTTCCGGCGGGGTGGATTCCTCTGTGGTGGCCGCCCTGCTGATCAAAGCCATCGGTAAGCAGCTGGTATGCGTCCATGTAAATCATGGGCTTCTCCGAAAGGGGGAGCCTGAGCAGGTGGTCCAGGTGTTCCGTGACGAGATGGATGCCAATTTGGTTTATGTGGACGCGGTGGACCGTTTTCTGGATAAGCTTGCCGGTGTGGCAGAGCCTGAAAAGAAGCGGAAGATCATCGGCGCCGAGTTTATCCGTGTGTTCGAGGAGGAAGCCCGGAAGCTGGAAGGGATCGAGTTCCTGGCCCAGGGGACCATTTATCCCGACATCATTGAGAGCGATGGGGTGAAGGCCCATCACAATGTGGGAGGACTTCCCGATGACCTGCAGTTTGAGCTGGTGGAGCCCCTGAAGTTCCTCTATAAGGATGAAGTTCGTGTGGTTGGGAAAGCCTTGGGGCTTCCTGACGGGATGGTCTATCGGCAGCCCTTCCCGGGTCCTGGCCTGGGCGTCCGCTGCTTGGGGGCTATTACCCGTGACCGTTTGGAGGCCGTTCGGGAGTCTGACGCTATCCTTCGCGAGGAGTTTACAAAGAACGGGCTGGAGGGGAAGGTGTGGCAGTATTTTACCGCGATCCCTGATTTTCGGTCTGTAGGCGTGAAGAACGGGCAGCGCACCTATGCCTATCCTGTGATCATTCGCGCGGTCAATACCACCGACGCCATGGCCGCTACTGTGGAGGATGTGCCTTTCGCTCTGCTGCAGCATATCACCCAGCGGATCACCACCGAGGTGGAGGGTGTCAACCGGGTGCTGTATGACCTGACACCCAAGCCTTCGGGGACCATCGAGTGGGAATAGAGGCTGACTACCTGAAGGATCCCTGTGGAACCTCATCTCTGCCATATTGGAAAAGCTTGATGGTAAGGATCCCGGAATCAATGCGGATATTACGGGAGGATGAATTCAGGGATGAGATGCTGGAACGCTACCTGGATGAGACTTACTTCAAGCTGAGACATGGCCTGTCGGAGCTAAAAAGAGAAGTGCTCCCCGCCGGTTTTCGATTGACCAAGGCAGCGCCCGAAAATCTTGCCAGGCACATTTCCATATGCTATGACAGAGAAGGGATCACAGCTCAGGAGCTTGAGAGGTTACAGGAGCATTTTACTTACGATTCGGCACTATGGATCGCTTTGGAGGATATAGCTTCCAATGAGCTTGTGGCCAGTGGGATCGCAGGGCTGGATCAGAATATTGGTGAGGGAATACTGGAATGGATCCAGGTGTCCCCAGCCTATCGGAGAAGAGGGCTGGGAAGGTATTTGGTTTGTGAGTTGCTGAGCCGGATGGAAGGCAAAGCCGACTTTGTTACCGTATCCGGGCAGGTCAACAATCAGAGTAGGCCTGAGCTTTTATATGAGTCCTGTGGTTTTCAGGATCGTGTGGTATGGCATATACTTACTCGTAAGGAAAAAAGCACATAGTCCGGAGCAGAATTATCTTCTTAAAAAGGGGGCTGTACCATGAAAGAGCTTTCTGTCATCGCAAAAAACGTGCAGGCCTCGCCTACAATGGCAATAGACGCCATGTTCAAGCAGTTGAAGGCCGAGGGGCAGGATGTGATCGGTTTTGCCGCTGGAGAGCCTGATTTCAATACGCCGGACCACATCAAGGAGGCAGCTATTCAGGCGATCAAGGAGAATTTCACCCGCTACACTCCAGCTTCCGGCATTTTAGAACTGAAGCAGGCTGTATGCGATAGAGTCCGTGAGAACCTGGGCGCCGAGGCAGCCTACACACCTGAGCAGGTGGTAGTATCCAGCGGCGCCAAGCACATTCTCTATCTGGCGCTGCGTACTGTTATCTCCCCCGGGGATGAGGTCGTGATCCCCACGCCTGGCTATGTGAGTTACTTTGAGCTGGTGCGTATGGTAGGAGGCATACCGATCATTCTCCCCACTACCGAAGAAAGTGGATTTAAGCCATCTGCCGAAGAACTTGAGGCTGTTGTTACCCCAAAAACCAAGGCTGTGATTTTCAACTCTCCCTGTAACCCTACAGGTGCGGTATACGAGGAGGAAAGACTACGCTCTTTGGCGGATGTATGTGTGAAACACGATCTTTATATCCTTTCTGATGAGATCTATGATTGTCTCGTCTACGGTGAGAAACCCTATACCAGTATGGCAGTCCTGGGCCCCCAGGTCCGGGAGCGGCTGATCCTGGTGAACGGAGTTTCCAAGGCCTATGCCATGACCGGCTGGCGAATCGGGTATGCTTTGACCACAGAGGAGATCGCCAAGATCATGTCCAACTATGTCAGCCAGTCCACCGGGTCACCCTGCGCGGTTTCCCAGAGGGCGGCAGTGGAGGGAGTGACAGCTTCTCAGGAGTTGGTGGGTACCATGCGGATGGCCTTTCAGGAGCGGAGAGATTATATGGTCTCCCGGATCAACGCCATAGAAGGAGTCAGTTGTATCCTGCCGGAGGGTGCCTTCTATGTGATGATGAACATCAAGAAGCTTTTGGGGATGACCATTGGCGGGGTTAAAATCGAGAGCGGGGAGGACTTTGCGAAAGCCTTTTTGACCCAGGGGAAAGTAGCGTTGATCCCAGGGGAAGGCTTTTGCGCCCCCGGTTATGTTCGCTGGACCTACGCGGCTTCTATGGAGAATATCAAAGAGGGAATGGACCGTCTGGAGCGGTTCCTTGCGCAGAGCACTGATAGATAAAAGGAGGCACAATTATGCCGACAAACGTATATGAGTCTCCGCTGTCCTCCCGGTATGCCAGCCCCGAAATGCTGTATCTTTTTTCCACTGATAAAAAGTTTACCACATGGCATAAGCTGTGGATCGCTTTGGCCAGAGCTGAAATGGAGCTTGGCTTGCCGGTGACTCAGGATCAGGTGGACGAGCTGGAGGCCCATAAGGATGAGGTAGACTATGAAGCTGCCAAGCGTTGGGAGAAGAGACTCCGCCATGACGTGATGGCTCATATTCACGCATACGGGGAGCAATGTCCCAAGGCAATGCCTATCATTCACTTGGGGGCTACCAGCTGCTATGTAGGAGACAATACCGATGTGATTCTGATGCGGGAAGGGCTGGCTTTCCTTCGGGACAAGCTGGTAAAGATCCTGGGCTATTTGGGGGATTTTTCCGACAAGTATAAATCCCTTCCAACCCTTGGTTTTACTCATTTTCAGGCGGCGCAGATGGTCACTGTTGGAAAGCGGGCTACCCTTTGGATGAATGACCTGCTCATGGATCTTGAAGAGGTCGAATATCGTATTTCCCGGCTGGCGCTGCTGGGCTCTAAGGGAACCACCGGCACTCAGGCCAGTTTTCTGGAGCTCTTTGATGGCGACCATGAGAAGGTCAAGCTTCTGGAAGAAAAAATTGCCGCTGAGATGGGATTTGACCGGGTCGCCCCGGTCTCTGGGCAGACCTACTCCCGCAAAATGGATTTCGCCGTGCTTACCACACTTTCAGGGATCGCCCAGTCGGCCAGCAAGTTTGCCACCGACATCCGCCTTCTCTGCCATCTGAAAGAGGTGGAGGAGCCCTTTGAAGCAAACCAGATCGGTTCCTCGGCTATGCCCTATAAACGCAATCCCATGCGTTGTGAGCGGATCTGCGCTTTGGCCCGTTATGTAATGGTGGATGCCCAAAATCCCGCGATCACCGCCTCTACCCAGTGGTTTGAACGGACCTTGGACGATTCGGCCAATAAGCGAATTTCCATTCCTGAGGCTTTTCTCGCTGTGGACGCTATTTTGAACATTTACGCCAACGTAGCCTCCGGGCTGGTCGTTCATCCCAAGGTGATTGAAAAACACGTGATGGAAGAGCTTCCCTTTATGGCCACCGAAAACATCATGATGGACGCGGTGAAAAGGGGGGGAGACCGTCAGGCACTGCATGAGAGGATCCGCCAGCTCTCCATGGAGGCAGGTCATACTGTAAAGGATTTGGGGCTTTCCAATGACTTGGTGGAACGCATTGCCGCGGACCCTTCCTTTGGACTGACACGGCAGGAGATCGAAGCGCACCTGAAGCCTTCCGCCTATATTGGACGCAGCCCGGAGCAGGTGGTCGAATTTCTTGCGGAGCATATAAAACCTGTCTTGGAGCGCTATTCCTCCGCCTTAAAGAAAAACGACACAGAACTTACTGTATAGGGGGACATTTCAATGAACAGCGCAGTTAAACGAATCGGAGTATTTACCAGCGGCGGAGACGCCCCCGGCATGAATGCCGCCATTCGTTCGGTGGTTCGGTCCTGTATGTACTATGGGATCGAATGTATCGGCATTCGCCGTGGCTATCACGGGCTTATCAATGGAGATTTTCTAAAGCTGGATTTCGAGAGTGTCAGCGGTATTTCACGCCGGGGCGGAACCATGCTTTACTCGGCCAGAAGCGAGGACTTTAAGGCAAAAAAAGGGCAGGAAAAGGCGGCGGCTACCTGTAAACTGCTGGGGCTGGACGCTCTTGTTGGTATTGGCGGAGACGGAACCTTCCGTGGCCTTCTCTGTCTGGCTGAGCAGGGCCTCTCCGTGGTCGGTATCCCTGGAACCATTGACAATGATATTGCCTGTTCCTCCTATACCATTGGCTATGATACCGCTTGCAATACCGCCCTGGAATGTATCGATAAGCTTCGTGACACCATGCAGTCCCATGAGCGTTGCTCGGTGGTAGAAGTCATGGGCCGCCATGCCGGCCATGTGGCGCTTAACGTAGGGGTCGCCTGCGGCGCCACTTCGGTGCTGGTGCCCGAGCAGCCCTTAAATTATGAAGAGGACCTGATCGAGCCGATCCGCCAGGCACGACTGGGTGGCAGGACAAACTTTACGGTCATCGTGGCCGAGGGGGTGCAGGGGGGAGCCTACGAGGTTGCCCGGCAGATCACCGAAGCCACCGCTCTGGATACCCGGGTCACTATTCTTGGCCATGTTCAGCGGGGAGGAGTCCCCACGCTCCGGGACCGGGTGGCGGCAACCTATATGGGATATGAGGCCGTTCGGTTGTTGGCCGAGGGCAAAACCTGTCGGGTCATTGGTATGAAAGGCGATGAATATGTGAACTATGACATCAAGGAAGCGTTGAAAATGGAAAAGGGGTTGGATCCGCAAACCTATCCCGTTATGAAAGCGCTGACTGGAATTGACTAAGCTCAGCGGCGACGAATATTTACAATTTTTTCTTGATGTGATATAATCAATTGAACGTCATTTGTTTGAGTATTAGGAGGAATTTGTATGGACCTTTCACCCCTGCAGAAGGCAAGATATGCGTACACCCCCAAGCTGCCCGGCATGCTTCGGCACGGCATCTCTGAGATTTGTGTCCAGGAGGGCAGTGCTACTCAAAGCGTAGCTGACCAGGCCAAGATCAAGGAGCTCTTTCCCAACACGTACGGAAAGAACGAAATCACATTCCAGAAAGGGAAGAATACCGCGCCGGCCAAAAAGCAGGTCGTGGGTGTGATTCTCTCCGGCGGCCAGGCCCCCGGTGGCCACAATGTGGTGTGCGGACTATATGACGCGCTGAAAGCCACCAATTCAGAAAATGTACTGTTGGGCTTTAAGAATGGTCCCAGCGGACTCATTGAGGATGATTATCTGACATTTGACGACGCCTATATTGACCAGTTCCGAAATACCGGCGGCTTTGACATTATCGGCTCGGGCCGGACGAAGCTGGAAACTGAGGAGCAGTTCGCTGTGGCGGCCCAGGTCTGTGAAAAACATGGGATCACCGCAATCGTCATTATTGGCGGCGATGACTCCAATACCAACGCTGCCGTCTTAGCCGAGTATTTTGCCGCCCACAACACTGGCGTACAGGTTATTGGCTGCCCCAAGACCATTGACGGAGATTTGAAAAACGAGGACATTGAGTGCTCTTTTGGCTTTGATACCGCTACTAAGATCTATAGTGAGTTGATCGGCAACATTGAGCGTGACGCAAACTCCGCCAAAAAATACTGGCATTTTATTAAGGTCATGGGACGTTCCGCTTCTCATGTGGCATTGGAATGCGCCCTAGAGACCCAGCCCAATATCTGCCTCATTTCGGAAGAGGTTTCAGCCAAGAAAATGTCTCTCTCCACCATTGCGGATTACATTGCCGACTCCGTCGAAAAACGGGCCGCCAAGGGCTTGAACTTCGGAGTAGCCATTATCCCTGAAGGCGTGGTGGAGTTTGTCCCCGAGTTTTCTATGCTGATCGCTGAGATCAACGAATTGCTGGCGGGGAGCAAGGCAATAGCCTTTAATGCCCTGGCTACCTGGAAGGAAAAGTATGAATTTATTGAAAAAGGCTTGAGCAAAGAGGCCATGGCTGTTTTTGCCATTTTGCCTGAAGGGATCCAGCAGCAGCTGTTTCTGGAGAGGGATCCTCACGGAAACGTGCAGGTTTCTCTCATCGAATCGGAGAAGCTGTTCTCAGCCCTTGTAAAGGACAAGCTGGCACAGCGGAAGAAGGCCGGAACCTATACAGGTAAGTTTAATCCCCTGCATCATTTCTTTGGTTATGAGGGAAGGTGTGCTTTCCCGTCCAATTTTGATGCGGATTATTGCTATTCTCTGGGGTACAACGCCTTTATGTTGATCCAATACGGCTACAATGGCTATTTGTCCAAGGTTTCCAACCTTTCTAAGCCTGCGGAGGAGTGGGTGGCCGAAGGAATGCCCATCACAAAGATGATGAACATCGAGCGGCGGCATGGCGAGGATAAACCCGTTATCAAAAAAGCTTTGGTCGAACTGGACGGTAAGCCTTTCCAATACTTTGCCGCCCACCGGGATCAATGGGCCGTCGAAACCGCCTACACCTATCCCGGCGCCATTCAGTATTTTGGTCCCGCCGAGGTCTGTGATCTTACCACCCGTACGTTGGCACTGGAAAAAGGCTGATTTTGCTCCTGATTTATCGGCCCCTAAGAAATGTAACAACTTCCCGCCGTACCGCTTTGGAATTTGTCAAGCCGGGGTATTGCAATTTGCGCGGGGTTTTGTTAAAATAGAGTCATCCAAAAATCTAAAATAAGGAGTTGGACCAAATGCCTCTTGTTACTTCCACTGAAATGTTCAAAAAAGCTTATGCCGGCGGTTATGCCATCGGCGCCTTCAATGTAAACAACATGGAGATCGTTCAAGGCATCACCGAAGCCTGCAAGGAGGAGAAGGCCCCTGTGATCCTTCAGGTTTCCAAGGGCGCCCGCGCCTACGCCAACCACACCTATCTTGTGAAGCTGGTGGAGGCGGCTGTCATTGAGTGCCCTGAGATTCCCATCGTACTCCATCTGGATCATGGTCCCGATTTCGAGACCTGTAAGTCCTGCATTGACGGCGGTTTTACTTCCGTTATGATCGACGCCTCCTCTAAGCCCTTTGAGGAGAACATTGAGATCACCAAGAAGGTGGTAGAGTATGCCCATGACCACGGCGTAGTGGTGGAGGCTGAACTGGGTACTCTGGCCGGTATTGAGGATGACGTAAACGTGGCTGCTCACGCGGCTTCTTATACCCGGCCTGAAGAAGTAGAAGAGTTTGTCGCCAAGACCGGCTGCGATTCTTTGGCTATCGCTATTGGTACCAGCCATGGCGCTTATAAGTTTACTCCCGACCAGTGCACTCGTAATGAGAAGGGCATTCTGGTTCCCCCGCCCCTCCGCTTTGATGTACTGGAGGAGGTATCCAAGCGTCTGCCTGGATTCCCCATCGTTCTCCATGGTTCTTCCAGCGTTCCCCAGGAGTACGTGAAGATGGTCAACACCCACGGCGGCAAGATGCCTGACGCAGTTGGCATTCCTGAGGAGCAGCTCCGTCAGGCCGCTACTCTCAGTGTCTGCAAGATCAACATTGACTCCGACCTGCGGCTGACTATGACCGGCACCATTCGTGAGTTCTTCGACGAGCATCCCGACAAGTTTGACCCCCGTGAGTATCTGAAGCCTGCCCGTGCCAACATCAAGGAAACGGTTCGCCACAAGCTGGTGAATGTCTTGGGCTGCGCCGGAAAGGCCTGATTTTCAGTCCGAAACGCTCCAAAAATATTTGACCACACAAAAACAAGGCGCCTGCGTTTATATCGCAGGCGCCTTGTTTTTGTAAAAGCTATTTTATTTTTTTACCAGTTCAGCAGTATCCATGGCGATCATCAGTTCCTCATTGGTGGGGATCAGGAGGACCTTAACCTTGGAATCGGGCGCTGAGATAACAGCCTCTTTTCCGCGGACATTGTTAGCATCCTCGTCCATCTTGATCCCCATATACTCCAGGCCGGAAGCAATCGCCATCCGGGCCGAGGGATCATTCTCACCCACGCCGGCAGTGAAGACTACCGCATCTACACCGCCCAGTGCGGCGGCATAGGAGCCAATAAACTTCTTCACACTGTAATAGAACACATCCAAAGCGAGCTGCGCCCGGTGGTTGCCTTGCTCAGCGGCGGCACCAATATCCCGGAAGTCAGAGGACACCCCCGAAATACCCAACACGCCGGACTTTTTGTTGAGAATATTGAGCATCTCTTTGATGTCATAGCCATACCGCCCCATTAGATACTCCAGAATCGTAGCGTCGATGTCGCCGGAACGGGTGCCCATAGGGAAGCCGGCCAGAGGGCCAAGACCCATGGTAGTATCCACGCACTTACCGCCCTTGACCGCGGCCAAGGAGGAACCGTTGCCCAGATGACAGGTGATGATCTTCAGGTCCTTGGCAGGCTTACCCAGCATATCAGCGGCCCGGGCAGAAACATACCGATGGGACGTACCATGGAAGCCATAGCGGCGAACCTTGTCCTTCTCGTAGTACTCATAGGGAATCGCGTAGGTATAGGCCTTCTCAGGCATTGTCATGTGAAAAGCGGTATCAAATACGGCTACTTGGGGCGTTCCTGCCATCACCCGCTGACAGGCCTCGATCCCCATCAGGTTTGCGGGATTATGAAGAGGTCCCAGGGGAATACACTCCTGAATGGCGGCAATGCAAGCGTCGTCCACGATACAGCTTTCAGTAAAAGCCATGCCGCCATGAAGGACCCGGTGTCCAACCGCGTCGATCTCCTTCACGTCAGAAATCACACCATGAGCAGGGGAGACCAGGGCCTCCAGCACAGCCTCAATGGCCTCGCCGTGGGTGGGCATGGAAATATCGGCCTTATAGTCATCCCGCTCAGGGACCTTGTGCGTCAGGCGGCCATCAATACCGATACGCTCACACAAACCCTTCGCCAAAACATCATGCGTTTGTGAATCCATAAGCTGATACTTTAGGGACGAGCTTCCAGCGTTGATAACAAGGATCTTCATAGTGTTCTCTCCTTACAAAATAGAATGTGTAGCTTGTCTTTTTCAAGGGATTATGATACAGTTATCTGGAGCATAGGTGGAACATTTCATCTGTTCTATTGTAGTCTATTTTTGGCAAAAGGACAACTCCTTTCTTGAAAAAATGTCAAATTTTTTGGAGGGACATATGAAGGCTGTTGGTATTATCGCGGAATACAACCCATTTCATACCGGCCACGCCTACCATATTGCCGCCACACGACAGCAAGTGGGAGAGAGCAAAGGAATCATTTGCGTTATGTCGGGGAACTGGGTCCAGCGGGGAGAATGTGCTGTTACCGACAAATGGACCAGGACTTCCATGGCCTTGCGTGGAGGCGCCGACCTGGTGCTGGAGCTTCCCTTGCCTTGGGCAATCTCCTCTGCGGAACGCTTTGCCCAGGGGGGCGTAGCTACTTTGAAGGCCACCGGCGTGGTCGATACCATTTCCTTCGGCAGTGAAAGCGGCAAAGCGGAGGAGCTTTGTAAAATCGCCCAGGTCTTTGAGACCCCCTCATTTGAAAACACGTTGAAAGAAAAACTCGGCAAGGGCATTTCATTTGCGGCGGCAAGACAGGAAGCTGTGCTCAAATTGGCAGGAAGCATGGGCAAGCTCCTTCTTGGCCCCAACGATAATTTAGGGGTGGAATACATTCGTGCGGCAGGGAAGGAGCTTGCGGCGATCGCGATTCCAAGGCAGGGAACGGCCCACGACAGCGCCTGCCCAACGGAAGGCTTTGCCTCGGCCTCCCATCTGCGCAGGCTGGCCCGGGAGCAAAGATGGGAAGCGATGTCTTCCTGGGTAGAGCAAGAGGATCTGAGGAGCCTAAAGGACGCCGGAGTCTCCGACATGTCTTATGTAGAGCGGGCGATGTTGGCGCGGCTCAGGCAAATGGATGAGCAGGATTTCGCGGCTCTACCTGACAGTGGTTCCGCCGAGGGACTTCCAACGCGGCTAATGCGGGCGGCAAAGACAGCTGGAAGCCTGGAGGAATTCTATACGCAGGCAAAGACAAAACGCTATGCGCATTCTCGTATTCGGCGCTTAGCCTTGTGGGCGTTTTTGAATATGACGGAGACCGACCGTCCCCAGAAGCCGTCCTATCTCCGGGTTCTGGGATTTAATGCACGGGGGCGGGAGCTTTTGAAGGAATTGAAAACGGCAGCGGCCTTGCCTGTTTTGACCAAGCCTGCACATATCAAAGAACTGCCGGCCGAGGCGCGGCAGCTTTTCGCCTTGGAGTGCCGGGCCACAGATTTGTTTGGGCTTTGTTTTGAAGCGTCGAAGCCTGCGGGGCTGGAGCTTATCACCACACCGATTTTCTAGTGAGGAGGGGACACTGTTTGCAATACATGCATTTTAATTCTTCCTGTTCTTTCTGCGGCGTCGCCAATCTGTTGGAGCTGCAAGGCCGAGAAGTGACTGATGAAGCGCTTTTTCAGGCCATGCGGGCGGATATTCTTTTGCACTATGAGGAAAAAGATGGCCATTGGCAAATCGGAGCGATGCTTCAAAGTGGATGTTGGTTTGATTTGGCCCTCATTCCCATGGGGTTTCATTTGGAGGAGTATACCGCAAAGCAGGAAGAGATCGCATATACGCTGCCTCCTCCATTTATGGTAGGACTAAAAATGAGGGAAGGAAAAGGACGGCACGCTCATGTTCTGACCGAAAGGGATGGGGATAGAATGATTTTTCTCAACCCACACAGAAAGAACGATGGCGAAGAGGATCTTGTTGTGATGACCCAGGAGGAATGTATCTGTCGGCTGATGCCCTTTTCAACGGTTGGGAGATTGGCTTCCTGCACACCGAAAGAAACTGATTTTGAGCCTCTGATGGCGCAGTCAAAGAAAAATTGGATGCAATACCAGAGAGAATGGATAGCCTTTACTGCCCAGCCCCATGTGCGTGAGGAGCTTCTAACCCTGAGAGATTCCTTTTTCCGTGCCCTATTATTGGATGCGCTGGAAGGCGCCCGAATCTGCGGTCACAGGGAGCAGGAGCAGCGTCTTGAGCTGCTGCAATGCCAATTTATGAACAGCTTAAAACAAGAAGGCCCTATTTTGCTTTCAAAAATCTTGGACAATGAAGCTGTTCAGGAGGCTTTCAAATTTTATATTGCTTCTTAAGCTGTGTTCACCAAAAGCATGGCATTTCCCTTTTCTATCAAAAAATCAACAAGTGGGGATTGAAAATAGAACCGTTTTTTGGTACAATGATAAAAATGTTAACTTTTGAGAGGAGGGATTTTGGTGTTGAAGGAAAAAGCGGCACATTACTACGGAGACTTGGGTAAAAATTGCGCCGAAGGGATTCTGCTGGCGGCAAACGAGGTCTATCATTTGGGATTAACAGATGGGGAGATCCAGCTTTTTTCCGGCTTTGGCCGTGGAATGGGCTGTGGAAGTACCTGCGGCGCACTTTCCGGGGCGATCGGTGTGCTGAGCCGGATGTATCACCACAAAAGCCCAGATGAATTTCGAACGCTATGCGCGGACTTTGTTTCCTTGTTTCAGAAAACCTTGGCTTGCAATACTATCGACTGCGCTCCGATTGCCGCAAAATATAAAACAGACGGGGCCCGGTGTGTGGCTGCGGTAGTGCTTGCCGCGCAGGCACTGGAGGAATATATCGATAAGCTGGAGGGGAAGGGGCAAAAGCCTCAGGCCGAAGGCTGTACGCTGCGCCCAGAGGACATCAAGCGTGTGAAAGGGCTGGGCTTTTTACATCATAAGGGCACCAACAAATTTAATGGCCGCATTATCACCCGCAACGGCAGGATCACCACCGGGGAGGCCGAGGCCATCAACCGGGCTGCCAAGCTCTACGGTGACGGGTATATGATGTTTACGACCCGCCTTACTGTGGAGGTTTCAGGCATTGACTATAAGGACATTGAGGCTTTTCAGGCTGAGGTAGGGAAGGCGGGGCTTAAGACCGGCGGCACCGGTAGCAAGGTTCGGCCTGTGGTCGCCTGTAAAGGAACCACCTGTCAGTATGGTCTTTATGATACATACGCTCTCAGCGAAAAAATCCACCAACGTTTTTTTGAGGGCTATCAGGATGTGGCCCTGCCCCATAAATTTAAAATCGCATTGGGAGGATGTCCCAATAACTGCGTAAAGCCTAATCTGAACGATTTGGGTATTATTGGCGCCAGAGTGCCCGGCTACACCCCGAAGTTGTGCAAGGGCTGCCAAAAATGCCAACTGGAGGCTGCTTGTCCTGTTCATGCGGCCAAGCTGGTAGAAGGCAGACTGACGATCGACCCAACAATGTGTAACGACTGCGGACGTTGTATCTCTAAATGCCCTTTCCACTGTAACGATGAAAGTACATACGGTTGGAAGGTCTACATCGGTGGACGGTGGGGTAAGCGAGTCGCTCACGGCCGGATGCTGGAAAAGGTGTTTACCAGCGAGCAGGAGCTATTGGACACGGTGGAGAAGGCCATCCTGCTTTTCCGCTCTGAGGGGATCTCCGGGGAACGGTTTGCGGATACCATTGAACGGATCGGTTTTGGGCGGGCTCAGTCTCTGTTGTTTGGCAACACGCTTTTGGAGCAAAAAAATGAGATTTTGGGGCTGAATGTAGTTGGGGGCGCAAGCTGCTGATTCTGCATTATATGCTTTTTGTATTGCGTGACAGTTCGAAAATGTTGGCCTCATCAATTAAAATGGCCGGGGCAGGGCTTCGCCCCGGCCATTTTTCTATAAGAGGATAGAAAGTATGAAAAAAAGACTTCTTTTTTTGATTCTGACCATTTCGTTTTTACTCCCCTCCTGCGGCTCTTCCGGGGAAGATCAACCTTCTCAATCCCCACAGCAGTCCTTCGGTGAAGAGCGAATTGAATTTACTGACGCCCTTGGTCAGGCGTTCTCTTTGCCCAGGCCGAAGCGAGTTGTGGCCATCATTGGAAGCTTTGCGGATATTTGGTGTTTGGCGGGGGGAGAAGATATTCTGGTCGGCACCGCCAATGACGCTTGGGAATCCTTTGGTTTGGAGCTTGGGAATCATGTGACCAATCTGGGCTCAGCCATGAAGCCCAGCCTGGAGCTGATTTTAGCGGCTCAGCCTGATCTGGTGATCGCCAGCTCTATTTCACCGTCAAACATAGAAATGAAAGAAGTGTTTGAGCAGGCCAAAATTCCCGCGGCTTATTTTGATGTAGCCTCCTTCGAAGACTATTTGGACCTTCTGGAGCTCTGTACTCGCCTTATTGGAAAGCCAGAAAATTTCAAAATCTACGGAACCGATATACAGGCCCGGGTGGAGGCCGCGATTTCCCTTCAGGATGAAAGCCATCCAACCGTTTTGAGCCTTCAGGTGTCAGGAAGCAGCTGCAAAGTTAAGAATAGTCAGGATAATATTTTGGGAGAAATGTTGAAAACATTGGGATGCTCCAACATTGCCGACCGGGATGGCGCTCTTTTAGAGGATTTAAGCCTTGAGTCCATTATGGCCGCAGACCCAGATTATATCTTCGCTGTGTTTCACGGTACAGATCTCGCCGCGGCTCATAAAAATTTGGAGGAGACCCTGTTGTCCAACCCGGCTTGGGGCAGTCTGAGAGCCGTTGAAGAAGGTCATTTTTTTATGTTGGACAGACGGCACTACAATTTGAAACCAAATGCCCTTTGGGGAGACGCTTATGAAAATCTTTCAAAAATCCTGTATGGGTCCAGGAAGTAAGAAATATTTTTTAGAAACAGTCGTAAGCCTGGTAGTGTTGACGTCCGCCGCCAGCCTGGCCAGTCTTACTTTTGGGGCAGTAGACATTCCAATACAGGAGGTCATTTCAGTCCTGTTTGGGCATGGGGAAGAACTTCAACGCCAAATCATTTTCCTCGCCCGGCTCCCCAGACTGTTCGGTTGTCTTTTGGCTGGCACCGCCTTAGCCACATCGGGTGTTATTATCCAGGGAGTTTTGAGCAATCCCTTGGCCGCCCCCAACATTATAGGCGTCAATGCCGGAGCTGGGCTGGCAGTAGCTCTGTGCAGCACTTTTGTGCCTGCCCTGGGGCTCGCGATCCCTTTGGCCGCCTTTTGTGGGGCCATGCTCGGTACGCTTCTTGTTCTGCTGATCTCTGAACGGGCCGGGGCCTCCCGGATAACACTGATTCTGGCAGGGGTGGCCATGTCCAGTATTTTCAGCGCAGGAATTGACGCCGTACTTACCTTTTTCCCTGACGCCTTGAATGGTTATTCGGACTTTCGCATCGGCGGAGTAAAAAATCTGTCTATGAGCCGACTCGCTCCCGCCTTCTGGATTATTTTGTTCACTCTTCTGGTGGCGCTTAGCCTTTCCAATGAATTGGACCTGCTTATGCTGGGAGGAGAAAGTGCTCAGAGCCTTGGGCTGCCAGCCAAACAAATGCGGCTTCTCCTGTTGGCCGTTGCGGCCGCATTGGCAGGCGCGGCAGTCAGTATTGTGGGGCTTCTCGGTTTTGTTGGACTTTTGGTACCTCACATCATGCGGCGATTGGTAGGGGAGGAGAGCTTTCCCTTGCTGTTATCCTCCGCTTTGGGAGGCGCGGCGCTTCTCACCATCTGTGACCTTGTATCTCGTCTGCTCTTCGCCCCATTTGAGCTCCCTCTCGGCATCGTCTTATCTTTGATGGGGGGACCGTTTTTCCTTTGGCTCCTGTTTCGGCAAAAAAGGAGGCCCCACCTATGATCCAAATCAAGAATCTGTGCGTTGGTTACCCCGGATGGCCGGTGCTGAAGCATGCTACTCTGGAGCTCACGCCTGGGAAAGTGGTAGCTATCCTTGGTCCCAACGGCAGTGGAAAAAGCACTATGCTGAAGGCAATTGCCGGTATCCTTCCCAAAACCTCTGGCGATATCCTGCTGGACGCACAGCCTCTGGAGCGTTTTTCCCCACGGGAAATCGCAAAAAAAGTAGCTTACTTACCGCAGTCCAGAGTGGTTCCGAATATTTCAGCCCGCAGGATGGTGCTCCACGGGCGTTTCCCTTATTTGGCCTATCCCAGACATTACGGAAAAAGAGACTGGGACATGGTCGAAACCGCTTTGAGTAGGGTCGGGGCAGAGGATTTGGCGGAGCGGGCCTTGCCTACCCTTTCCGGCGGGCAGCGTCAAAAAATCTACCTCGCAATGGCTTTGGCGCAGGATACACAGACAATTTTGATGGATGAGCCGACCACTTATCTGGATATGAACTGTCAGTTGGAAGTAATGGCTTTGGTCAGTCATCTGGCCAAAGAAGGGAAGACCATGATCCTGGTACTCCATGACCTATGTATGGCTCTTCAGCATGCCGACCAAATCATATTGCTCCAGGATGGTAAGGTCATGTACTGCGGAACTCCCGAGGAGTTGTATCAAAACCATTCCATCGAGGATGTGATGAAAGTCAGGATCGGGCGTATCTCTACAACCTTGGGTTGGCGGTACTTTTATCTTTAATAAAAGGCCACCGGGGTACATATACCCCCGGAGACCTTTTGGATTTCTTTTCTAAACCATGTTGCCCTTAATGGTCTTGTTTGGTCAAGCGGGAAAATCTTGACCTGTTGAGTTCCTTGAGCTAAAATAGAAAGCGAAGGTGGGAAGTATGATGGATATTCAAAAAAGCAGGACCTGGGCAGAGATCGACCTGTCCGCTCTTGAGCATAACTACAATGCGCTTCGAACTCTGGTACCGCCTCAATGTCGCCTACTCTTTCCTGTGAAGTCCGACGCCTATGGTCATGGCGCTCTTTCCATTGCCCGTCGGCTGGAGCAACTGGGGGCCGACTACCTTGCGGTCGCCAGCCTTGAGGAGGGGATCGAGCTTCGGGAGGAGGGCATTTCCTTGCCGATTTTGGTGCTGGGCGGGACAGCACCTATCTGGACCGAAGCCTTGATCCGCTATCAACTCACACAGGGAATTTTTGATGAAAACTCCGCCTTCGCTTTTTCTGCTGCCGCCCAAAGGTTGGGGCAAAAACTAAAAGCGCATATAAAAATTGATACCGGCATGAGCCGTCTGGGTTTTCTCTGTGACGAGGAAAATATGAAAAAAACTGCGGAAACAGTGAAAAGGATATATGCTTTACATGGCATGTATTGGGAAGGTATCTTTACCCATTTTTCCTGTTCAGATATTGATGAGCATTATACCATGCTTCAATTTACCAGATTTCTATCTCTATTGGATATTCTGAAGGAGCAAGGAATAAATTTTGAAATTCGCCATTGCGCCGCAAGCGCCGCTGTGTTAAACTATCCTTGCACTTATCTCGACATGGTTCGACTGGGATTGGCTCTATACGGACACTATCCATCTGACGAGTGCAAAAGACCAGGCCACTTAGATCTTATACCGCTGATGACCCTGAAAACTCGTGTGGTATCCGTCAAAACCGTTCCTTCGGGTACTCCCGTCAGCTATGGCGGTACCCACATTCTTGACCGGGATTCCCGTTTGGCGATCCTGGGGATCGGATATGGCGACGGACTCCCAAGAAACTGCTCAAACCGTATGAATGTGTGGTGGAATGGGAAAGAGCTGCCCCTGTTAGGGTCAATATGTATGGATCTTTGTATGGCAGATGCCAACTGCGCCCCTGAGCTCCAGCCGGGAGACGAGGTCGAACTGTTTGGTCCGCACATCCCGGTAGAAACCGTTGCAAGGCTGGCTGGAACCATTCAATATGAGATCCTCTGTGGGATCAATAAGCGAGTGCCCCGGCTCTATGTTTGATGTACGTCAACACAAAATCCTTTCTTTCTGCGTAAAATGGCCCGGGGAGGCCATTGCCGAGGGACAATGATATTTCTTTGTCTGTTGGAAAATCCAGGCGGTAGAGTATAAATTGCCCTATCCCGTGGGAAAATCATAGTGACCGATGTGAGAAGGTTTTCAACCGATCTCGTCGGTGACTTTGAACCGCGGAGAGTGAGCCTTTGTGGACAGCAGCGTAAAACGTGGAGATATTTTCTACGCCGATTTAAGCCCGGTGGTCGGTAGCGAACAGGGGGGAGTGCGGCCGGTTTTGATTATACAAAACGATACCGGGAACCGCCATAGCCCCACGGTAATCGTTGCCGCTATCACATCTCAAACAGCGAAAGCGCGTTTGCCGACCCACATTGACCTCTCAGCCAACACGTATGGTTTGCCCAAGGATTCCGTGGTCCTTTTGGAGCAGATTCGAACCTTGGACAAAAAGCGGCTGAGAGAGTACATGGGACGGTTAGACGAAGAGCAAATGCAAAAGGTAGACGGCGCCATTGCGGTAAGCTTTGGACTCCGTCCTCGTCAGCTGGTATAAATGGCGGCGAGGTGGACCGGCGGTCCGATCCACCTCGCTGCAAATACAATTCTACATAGGAGGAGCCGAATGAAAACGAAAAGATGGATCACCAGTCTGGCATGTATGCTCCTGGTTGCGGGGACGATCGCCGGAATTGCAGTGGCAGCTGGAAATCAAGGGACCCAGACCAACCCCTTGGTCACTTTGGAATATTTGGACAATGTCTTCCTTCCAAATCTGTTGGAGCAAACGGACAAGAAGATCTCGGATAAAATCGATGAATGGAAAGCCGAGCTCCAAAATGACGGAGGAATAGTCTTTACCTCGGTTTCTGTAGATGCCGGCAAACTCTTATATTTGACCGCCGGAAGTCAGGTGATACTACGCGGCGGTACCGCTTCCTCCCCGGATCCGATTCTGAACTTGACAACAGGGGAACAGCAGACTGGCACACTCACCGTAAATTCTCTCTACATAGCATTGGGCAACGAGCATAAAATCCCTGTGTCTTCTGCGGCTATCTTTTTGGTGCTTGGAGAGTGCAGCGTTCGCTGATTCGCTTTATCCAAATGGAAAACAGCAGACGGAGTGGAGACAAGAGTCTCCACTCCGTTTATTTAAGTAATATCCTTCAGCGCTTTCAAAAACCCTTCCACAGCCGAAAGAGGCGTGGCGAAGGATGTAACAAATCGAACTACTGTATGCTCCTCGTCAGCCTTTCCCCATATTTCATAGGTGCAAAGCTTGTCCAGCTGGGGAAGAAGAGTATTGGGCACAATGGGAAAAAGCTGGTTGGTCGGGGAGTCGGTCATCATTGGGATCCCTAAATTCTTCAATCCCCCTTGGAGGTATTGCGCCACCTCCACAGCATGCTTTGCGATCTTAAAATAGAGGTCATCCTTGAAAAGCGCCTGGAACTGAAGCCCTAACAGCCATCCCTTCGCCAGCACAGCGCCCCGCTGCTTTTTGAGCCGGAAAAAATCTGCCTGAAGCTTGGGCTCTGTAATAACAAGGGCTTCCCCAAACATAGCGCCGTTCTTGGTCCCACCAATGTAAAACGAATCGGTCAGCGCGGCAATATCCGAGAGGGTAAGGTCGTTGGCCTGTGCCGCCAATGCGCACCCCAAGCGAGCCCCGTCCAAAAAGAGAAAAAGCCCGTTTCGGTGGCAGAACAGGGAAAGCTCGGTCAGCTCCGCCTTCGTATATACGCTCCCAGTCTCGGTCGCGTCCGAAATATAAACAAGGCGCGGCTTGGTCAGATGCTCATCCTTACACTCCTCAAGAATGGGCTTAAGGAGGGCGGCACTCAGCTTTCCGCTGGAGGACGTGGCAACCGTAAGCAGTTTGTGTCCGGTAGCTTCTACGGCGCCGGCCTCATGTCCGTTCACATGCCCTGACACAGGAGTAATAACGCTTTCCCAAGGCCGAAGAAAGGCGGCGATGGCAGTAAGATTTGTTTGGGTACCACCCACCATAAACTGGACGTCTGCTTTTGGCGCTTTGCATAGCTCACGAATCAGATCGGCACAATCCTTGCAGTATTTGTCGGCGCCATATCCCACAACATGCTCAGTATTGGCGTTCGACAACGCCTCCAAAACCACAGGATGACACCCAACGGAATAGTCATTGCGAAACTGATACACGAGTAGCCCTCCTTATCAGAACTTGAAGCTGTCCTTCAGACTGACCGAACGATTAAATACCAAAGAACCAGGCTTGGAATCCCGGCAGTCCAGACAGAAATAGCCCTGGCGCATAAACTGATAGCTGGGCGCGGTCTTTCCGGGCTCTGGAATAGGCGCGGAAGCCAAACCGGCTTCCACTTTGCTCCCGGTGAGGATCTCAAGAGAATTGGGGTTAAGGCACTCCAAAAAGTTCTTATCACCGGCATCAGGGGATTCGTCAGAAAAAAGATTGTCGTAAAGCCTGATTTCAGCATCCAGCGCAGTGGCGGCGTCCACCCAATGGAGGGTAGCACCTTTGATCTTCCGCCCGTCAGCCGGATCACCTCCACGACTGTTCGGGTCATACTCAGCGGAAATTTCTGTCACATTGCCGTTTTCATCGGTTTCATAGCCTACACACCGAATGACATAGGCTCCTTTCAGGCGGCACTCAGGACCGCCGGGATAAAGCCGCTTATACTTTGGGACAGGCTCTTTGAGAAAATCCTCAGCCTCTACCCACACCTCCCTGGAGAAGGTGATCTCCCGGGTACCATCCTCAGGACGGTTTGGATTATTCTCAACCGTAAAGGTTTCGACCTTGTCGGCTGGATAGTTGGCGATCACAAGCTTTACCGGGTGAAGGACCGCCATAACACGGGGGGCGGTCAAATTCAGATCTTCTCGAAGACAATGCTCCAAAAAGCCATATTCAATCACATTGGTGGATTTTGCGACCCCAATACGGTCGCAGAAGTTGCGGATAGCCATAGGCGTATAGCCCCGGCGGCGAAGACCGCAGAGCGTAGGCATCCGTGGATCATCCCAACCGGCAACCCGGCCCTCCTCCACCAATTGGCGAAGCTTTCTCTTGCTCATCACCGTATGGTCAATGCCCATACGGGAAAATTCGATCTGCCGTGGCTTATGATAGGGAATAGAGACATTTTCCACCACCCAGTTATAAAGGGGACGATGGTTTTCAAATTCCAAAGAACACAGAGAGTGGGTGATCCCCTCCAAGGCGTCTTCAAGGGGATGGGCAAAGTCATACATGGGATAAATACACCATTTATCTCCTTGACGGTGATGACGCATATGGTTGATTCGATATATAACGGGGTCACGCATATTAAAGTTTCCGCTGGCCAAGTCGATCTTAGCCCGCAGAGTATACCTTCCGTTGGGAAATTCACCGTTTTTCATGCGCTCAAAGAGCTCCAGAGATTCCTCAATGGGCCGATCTCTCCAAGGGGAGCGGGCCGGCGTTCCGATATCGCCCCGGAATTCCTTGAATTCCTCAGGCGTCAGCTCACATACATAAGCCAGCCCTTTCTGTATCAGTTCTACGGCAAACTCATACATTTTTTCAAAATAGTCCGAGGCATAGTAGAAGCGGTCCTCCCAGTCAAATCCGAGCCAGTGAATATCTTCCTGGATCGCGTCTACAAACTCTTCGTCCTCCTTCGTCGGATTGGTATCGTCCATACGAAGATTGCAGATACCACCATATTTTTCAGCGGTACCAAAATCAATGCAAAGCGCCTTACAGTGGCCAATGTGCAGGTACCCGTTGGGCTCAGGCGGAAAGCGGGTATGGACCTGCATCCCTTCACAGCGGCCCCCCTCAGCAAGGTCTTCATCAATAAAATCATGAATAAAGTTTTGACCCATAACAGGTTTCAGCTCTTCAGACATTGGAAACAACTCCTTTGTATTTTGATAAAAATGAATAAAAGCTTATTTTTTGAGGGTCTCTGTCCATTGGGCTTCTTGGAAGCCGACCAAGACAAAATCGTCCCCGATCAGGAGCGGCCGCTTAACTATCATCCCGTCCGAAGCCAGAAGGGAAAATTGCTCATCCTCGCTCATATCAGGCAGCTTTTCCTTGAGGGAAAGGGCTTTATATTGAAGGCCGCTTGTATTGAACATGCGGCGAAGAGGAAGGCCGCTTTGACTGCTCCACTGTCGTAGCTCATCCTCGGTTGGATTTTGGAGCTTTATGTCGCGCAGCTCGTATGGAATGCCTTGAGCATCCAGCCAAGCCTGCGCCTTTTTACAAGTGGAGCATTTGGGGTAGCACACAAACAGCATAAGTTGGCCTCCTTTCTTATAATATTTCATTTTATCACATTTTCTCCGCTACGGCAACGAAAATATAAGCTTTTTCAGAATCTCTTGACAAAAGCAAAGCGCCATACTATAATGCTATATATCGTGATGAAGAGGACAAGTATCTTTTGTTTTTTGTTGCGCAGAGAGCCCCCGGAATGGTGAAAGGGGGAGAGCAAAGCAGAAGAGAATACCCCTTGGAGCAGCCGCCTGAAGAGAGCTTGGGAGTAGGGTAGGCCGGGTGCGCCCGTTATTGCGCCGCTGTGTGTACGCACAGCATAAGGCTTTCTTTGTGAAAAGATAGCGAACCAGAGGTGGTACCGCGTTTTTGACGCCCTCTGTCCAAGTTGGACAGGGGGCGTTTTGTTTGCCCCCTGCACTAAAAAATGTGAGGAGATACGCAAATGACGATTTATGACGAACTTCAGGCCAGAGGATTGATCGCTCAGGTAACGGATGAGCCAGAGATCAAAGAATTGATCAACAATGGAAAAGCAACCTTTTATATTGGCTACGACTGTACTGCCGACAGTCTGACTGCAGGACATTTTGTAACTCTAACACTGATGAAGCGGCTTCAGATGGCCGGGAATAAGCCCATCGCGCTTATTGGCGGCGGAACGACCATGATCGGCGATCCTTCAGGGCGTACGGATATGCGGAAAATGCTGACCCGGGAAGACATCGACCATAACGCTCAATGCTTCAAGCGCCAGATGGAAAGCTTCATCGAATTTGGAGAGGGACCCGGTCAGGCCATGATGCTCAACAATGCCGATTGGCTTCTGGGTCTCAACTATGTGGAGCTTCTGCGGGATGTGGGACCCTGCTTCTCGGTAAACAATATGCTCCGGGCCGAGTGCTATAAGCAGCGAATGGAAAAGGGGCTCAGCTTTCTGGAATTCAACTACATGATCATGCAGTCCTATGACTTTTACCACATGTTCCAAACAGTGGGCTGTAACATGCAGTTTGGCGGGAACGACCAATGGTCCAACATGCTGGGCGGAACTGAGCTGATCCGGAAAAAGCTGGGTAAGGACGCCTATGCCCTGACCATCAATCTTCTTACCGATTCCCAGGGAAATAAGATGGGAAAAACAGCCGGAAACGCAATTTGGCTGGATCCCCAAAAGACAAGCCCCTACGAGTTTTACCAGTACTGGAGAAATGTAGGGGATGCCGATGTGATGAAATGCATCCGCTGGCTCACGTTCCTTCCTTTGGAGCAGATCGATGAGATGGATCGGTGGGACGGTTCCCGCATCAATGAAGCCAAAGAGATCTTAGCCTATGAGCTGACTGAGATGGTCCACGGGGAAGAAGAGGCCCAAAAGGCCCAAAGTCTGGCCCGGGCACTTTTTGCCGGACACGGTGATGTTGATAATATGCCCTCCACCTCTTTGGTGGATGACGATTTCAACGAGGGAATGATCGGACTTTTGGACCTGATGGTAAAGTGTGGTCTGGCCCCCTCCAAGAAGGAGGCTCGCCGCCTGGTAGAGCAGGGTGGCGTGGAAGTGAATAGCGAAAAAGCGACAGATCCTGCTGTGCGCTTTGAAAAAGCCGATTTTATGGATGATGGAATGGTTCTAAAAAAAGGGAAAAAAGTCTTTCATAAAGTGGTGACAGTATGATTTCGTTATGATATGATAGCAGAAAGGAGGGGATCAGGCTTTGTCATATCGAGGAAAACGAAAGTGGTACCAGTTGGATAGCCGTGCCGGTTCTAATTTGATCGTAGTATGCGTAGGTATTCTTTTATACCAAGGATTGACCCATTTCACTCAGGTTCGGGAGGCAGTCCAAGGATTTTTTAACGTACTTGCTCCATTCATCCTTGGATTTGTAATTGCCTATTTGCTTAACACCCCTGTGGATTTTTTTGAGCGAAAATTATACGCAAAGTATAAGGCCAAGCGGACCATTTCCATTATAACTGTCTACCTGCTTGCCGTAACGATCATTGCGATCCTTTTGCAGTTGATTTTGCCCCAGGTCACCGACAGCGTCCGGCAGTTACTAAATAATTTGACGTTATACCTGAACAATCTGAGCCAGATGGCCCAGGACCTGATCCAGCGTTTTCACTTGGAAGGGGAGGGACTGACCAATCTGGTGGACAGCTATAATGAACTGATTCAAGACTTTTCCTCCGCGGACATCGTTAAGCGGGTCACCGAGTTTCTGACCACCTCAGCGCCAGAGCTGTGGAATATTGGAATGTCTGTGGGGAATGGCGTGGTCAATGGTGTGGTGACTACCTTGACTGCCATCATTGCTTCCATCTACATGCTCTCTGGAAAGCCCCAGCTGCTCCGGCGGATCAAAAAGCTGATTTATGCCATCTTTCCCGCAAAAGGCGTTGATCGGATCCTATCGGTAAGCGGAAAAGCCAATCAGATATTTGTTCGGTTTATCAATGGAAAATTGTTGGATTCAGCCATTATTGGCGTTCTTTGCTTTGCGGTCACCTCAATTTTCCGCATCCCATACGCCATCCTGATCAGTGTGATCGTTGGTGTTACCAATGTGATCCCGTTTTTTGGCCCCATCATTGGCGCGGTACCTTGTATCATGATTCTGATTATGGTCGATCCCTGGGCCGCTCTTCGTTTTGGGGTGTTGGTAGTGATCCTCCAGCAGTTTGACGGAAATATTTTGGGGCCCAAGATTTTGGGAGACAGCACCGGCCTTTCGGCTCTGTGGGTCCTTGTTTCGATCATCGTTGGTGGTGGATTGTTTGGGTTCCCGGGAATGCTGCTGGGCGTCCCGACCTTCGCTGTGATATATTCTCTCGTTCGAGAGTGGACAGATGCCAGGCTGTCATTGATCGGAATTGATGAAGAGGGACGGCCTTTGGATGAAGACGGCATTCTAACAGGCGCAGGAGAGCGAGACGTATAAGAAATAAAGAATGAGCCGGCAGCAAAGGCTGCCGGCTCATTCTTTGAGTAGCTCCTTAAAGGATCCCGGTACGTGTTAACGTATTTTTCAGCAATTCCAACTGCTCCGGCGACATTTCGCAGAGAGGGAGCCGCACATGTCCAGCCTTCTTGTTCAGGAGGTTTAGCGCGGCCTTGATCGGAATTGGATTCACATCGGAAAAGAGTACGTCCATCAAATCCGTATATTCCAGTTGGATCTTGGATGCGGAGGAAAAATCGTTTTCCAGGCAAAGCTTACACATCCTTGCGATGACCCGGGGAACAAGGTTGCCTGCCACAGAAATAACCCCTTTGGCCCCAAGACTCATCATGGGAACAATATGGTCGTCATTGCCAGACCAGATGTAGAACTGGTCTCCGCACAGATGTCTGGTGTGGGCGATCAAAGAGAAATTTCCACTGGCCTCTTTCACCCCGTTTATCTTGGGATTGGTCGCCAAAAGCTGATAGGTTTGAGCTGTAAAGCTCATCCCTGTGCGGGACGGAACATTATAGAGAATCATGGGCAGTTCAACCCGGTCAGAAATAAAATCATAGTGCTTGATAAGACCGGCCTGGGACGTTTTGTTGTAGTATGGCGTTACAATAAGAAGGGCGTCAGCGCCGGCATCCTGGGCCTGCTGGGAAAGATAGACCGCACGGGAGGTATCATTGCTTCCAGATCCCGCGATCACCTTGACCCGTCCATGAACTGTTTTAACACAGCACTTAATCATATTTGTATATTCCCGAACAGACAATGTTGGGGTTTCCCCAGTGGTCCCACAGACACAAAGCGCGTCAATTCCGTTTTCGATCTGTGTTTCGATCAGTTGCTCAAAGGCGTGATAATCAACTTCGCCATTTTCTCCAAATGGTGTGATCAGTGCGGTACAGGCCCCGGAAAAGACAGGTTCCCGCATACAATTCACTCCTTATCCAAATTTATTTTACCTCAATGTACCCCCTTGCGCAAAGCAGTTCCGCCAACAAAACCGCACCGCCGGCCGCCCCTCGCAAAGTGTTGTGAGAGAGGCAAACAAATTTATAATCATACTGCGTATCCGGGCGAAGTCTGCCGATGGAAACCGCCATACCGCCTTCCAGGTTTCGGTCGAGCTTTGCCTGGGGTCTGTCGGGCTCCTCAAAATAGTGAAACACCTGCTTGGGGGCACTCGGAAGACTAAGCTCCTGGGGAACGCCCTTAAAGTCAGCCCAAATTTTCTTGATTTCTTCTATAGACGGCTTCTGATCAAAAGACACAAAAACCGCGGCGGTATGCCCATTGGTCACAGGCACCCGCAAGCATTGGGCCGTAATGGAAGGAGCCGCTGCATTGACGATAACCCCATTTTCCACGCGGCCCCAAACCTTCAAAGGCTCTTGCTCGCTTTTTTCCTCTTCGCCTGAGATGTAGGGGATCAAGTTGTCGATCATCTCAGGCCATGTTTCAAAGTTTTTGCCGGCGCCCGAAATGGCTTGATAGGTGCAGGCAAGGATCCTCTTCATGCCAAACTTCCGAAGCGGGGAGAGGGCAGGAGCGTAGCTCTGAATGGAACAGTTGGACTTTACCGCAATGAACCCACGCTTTGTCCCCAAACGCTGCCGCTGGAAGGGGATCACCGAAAGATGCTCAGGATTGATTTCAGGAATCACCATGGGAACATCGGGAGTCCAACGGTGCGCGGAGTTATTGGAGACCACAGGACACTCCAGCTTGGCATATCGTTCCTCCAAAGCCTTGATCTCCTCTTTTTTCATATCTACCGCGGAAAAGACAAAATCCACCAAAGAGGCAATTTTTTCCGCATCCGCCTGCGCGTCCATAACCACCATATCGCGCACTGTTTCCGGCATGGACTCATCCAACTTCCAACGTCCCGCTACAGCCTCGCCATAGGTTTTTCCGGCACTGTGACCGCTGGCGGCCAGTGCCGACAACTCAAACCAAGGGTGCGCGCATATCAGCGTAATAAAACGCTGCCCAACCATCCCCGTGGCGCCAATGACTCCAACCTTATATTTTTTCATAAACGCATCCCTCCAACTCAAAAATGTATATGCAGAAAAGAAGAGCTTTACCATCGACTGTTTTTGTATTATAATGTCGATGAACAACTTTTGCCGGAGACAGAGTCCAAGTCTCGGGTTCTCTTCTTTTTTGATACTACCATAACCTATTCCTTCATGTCAATCAAGAGATAAAGGAGCTACATATGAAAAGGAAATTGTTTTCACTGATGTGTGCCGCATCTATGGCCCTGTCTGTATTTCCGTCTGCTGTCGCAGAAGAAGAGTCTCCACTGCTTCCGGGCGCAAACGTGGCTGCTGAGCAGGAAACATCCCTGCAGGAGGATGCTACAGTGATCGTGGGGCTCTATTATGGAAGCAACACCTTGGATGCCGTTAACCTTCAAAATGCCAGCGGATGCGGAAATGGATACCAATTTGGATATTTGGACGACAGCAGGACCTTCCATTCTCTGGGCTATACCGAAGAAATAGACATTTCGGTTGTAAAAGGGGAAAATGTCTGGTATGGTACACATGATAGCTATGTCTGCTATTTTGACCACATTACTTCTGATATTTTGGTAGGAAGCTGGCACGTCCTTTTGCCTATTGAAGTAGCTTCCTGGGAAGACGCATTTGAAAAGACATTGGAAACAGGCGGTTTTCCAGCTTGGATCGACGGAAATTGGCAGTTGCGGTACGGTTCTTATGCCACTCAGGAGGAAGCGCAGACAGCCGCTGAAACTTTAGGGGGGACTACGGTCAGTGCCGGTTCTTATGGCATATCCGTCGTAAGGCGGGGAACCTCTCAGATCCTGTTCCAATTTGATGGTGGGGCTGACCTTCCGCTGATCGTTAAACCGGGGTTGGACGACAGCATCAAAGCTGTTACTTGGATGAAGAATAGCCGCTATTTTGGCGCCTTTCAATATAGCCGGTTGAACGGAGGGGACCTGACCGTCTCCAGCGTTCTTTCTCTAGACGATTACGCCAATTGTGTCATTTCCCGTGAAATGAGCTCCAGTTGGCCCCTTGAGGCATTAAAGGCTCAGGCTGTATGTGCCCGGAATTACTATGAGCAAAAGGTTGCCGACCATCAGCATCGTTCCCAGGGCTTTGATATTTGTGACACTATCCACTGCCAGGTCTATTTTGGTATGGGCTCTACAAATGAGCGTACGGCACAGGCCGCGGAAGAAACCTCAAAGCTCCGTATCTGGTATCAGGGAAGTCGTGCTGACATCTTTTATTTTGCTTCCGACGGAGGCGCTACCGAAGCCTCCCAAAATGTGTGGGTAAAAGAATACCCGTACCTTTGCGGCGTGATAGACCCTTACGAGGCCACCGTGGCGGATAAGATCTCCAAATACAATTGGACTGTAACCTACACCGCCGATGAGCTCACCGAATTACTTCATGAAAAGGGATATGGTATTGGCGCCAAAGTAATAGACTTTCAGGTATCGGAACGCACCCCAAACGGAAATGTAAAGCGAATCACATTTACCCTTGATAATGGCAAAACCCATTCCTTTGCCAAGGACAGTGCCCGCATCTTTTTGGGACTTCGTTCAATTCGCTACTCTGTCAGCCGTTCTGGAGCCACGATTGGAGGATGCTATTATGTGGACCAGGACGACTGCTTGCAATCTGTAGATGGACTATATGCCATTGGCGGAAATGAAACCCTAAATCAGGTTAGCGGAGCACCCTATGTGATCACAGGCAGTGGGATCGAAGCGCTGCCTGCCCCATATGGCGGAACGCCTACAGACGAACTGGTCTTTACCGTACAGGGTTCTGGCAATGGTCATAATGTGGGCATGAGCCAATGGGGCGCCTACGCCATGGCACTGCAGGGCTTCACATTTGAGGATATCCTAAAATTTTACTTTCCAGGTGTTGAAATTTATTGAGAAGGCTGGCGCAAAATGAAAACCTCAGATTTTTATTATGAGCTCCCCCCCGAGCTGATTGCTCAAACCCCATTGGAGCAGCGTGATGGTTCCAGACTTATGCGTCTGAATAAAGAGACTGGAGAAATTGGGCATTATCATTTTTTTGATCTTCCAGGCTTTCTAAAGCCGGGAGATTGCCTTGTTCTGAACGATTCCCGTGTTCTTCCCGCAAGACTGCTTGGCCACAGGGTTCCTTCTGGCGGTGCGGTGGAGATCCTGCTTTTGGTGGATCGTGGAAACAAAAAATGGGAATGTCTGGTTCGGCCTGGTCGAAAGCTTCATCCGGGGCAGAAGGTCAGCTTTGGAGATGGTACTCTTTTGACCGCTGAGATTTTGGAAGAACTCCCCGGCGGAAATCGAATCGTTTCTTTCCATTATGACGGAATTTTTCTGGAGATTCTGGAGCAGCTTGGTAAGATGCCTTTGCCACCTTATATCAAAGAGGAACTAAACGACCCCGGCCGTTATCAGACCGTCTATTCCAAAGAAGCTGGCTCCGCAGCCGCACCAACGGCAGGACTCCACTTTACCAAGGAACTTTTAAAGCGCATTGAAGATATGGGCGTCAAGGTTTGCTACGTGACCCTTCACGTAGGACTTGGAACCTTCCGTCCGGTAAAAGAGGAAGATCCTCTGGAGCATGAAATGCACTCTGAGTACTGCGTGATTTCGGCAGAGACCGCCGATATCGTCAATCAAACCAAGCGAGAGGGCGGCCGGGTCATCTGTGTCGGAACCACCTCCTGCCGCACCTTGGAAAGCTGGGCAGGGGAGGAGGGGCATCTGAAGGAAAGCGCGGGATGGACCAACATTTATATTTACCCAGGGTACCGATTTAAGGTTTTAGACGGCTTGGTCACAAATTTTCATTTGCCGGAATCTACCTTGATCATGCTCGTTTCCGCATTGGCCGGCCGGGAACATATTTTGTCCGCCTACGAAGAAGCAGTCAAGGAACAATATCGCTTTTTCAGCTTTGGCGATGCGATGTTTATTTCTTAGGAGAAACAGTATGGAAGGAAAGGAGTTTTTTCGTGTTTGATATAATAAAAACCGAAGACCGTGCCCGCCGCGGTGTATTTACCTGCTCCCACGGAACAGTCCAGACCCCCGTATTTATGAATGTGGGTACCCAGGGAGCCATTAAGGGCGGGGTCTCCGCCTGCGACCTGAAGGAGATCGGCTGTCAGGTCGAGCTCTCCAACACCTACCATCTTCATCTTCGTCCCGGAGACGACGTAGTCCGTACCATGGGTGGGCTACACAGATTTATGAATTGGAACGGCCCCATTCTCACAGATTCTGGGGGATTTCAGGTGTTTTCCTTGGCCGGTCTTCGGAAAATCAAAGAGGAAGGCGTCTATTTTTCCTCCCACATTGATGGGCGAAAGATTTTTATGGGCCCCGAGGAATCCATGCAGATCCAGTCAAATCTGGGCAGCGACATCGCTATGGCCTTTGATGAGTGCGTAGAGAACCCCGCAACCTATGATTATGCCAAAGCTTCCTGTGAACGTACTTATCGTTGGCTGGAACGGTGCAAGACTGAGCACGATCGCCTGAATTCTCTGCCGGACACCATAAATCCCCAGCAGATGCTTTTTGGAATTAACCAAGGGGCTACATTTCCTGAGTTGCGGGTCTGGCATATGGAGGAGATCAAAAAGGTCGACTGTGACGGCTACGCCATTGGAGGTTTAGCGGTGGGAGAACCCACTGAAGTAATGTATGAGATCATTGACGCGGTCGAGCCCCATATGCCCAAAGAAAAGCCCCGGTATCTCATGGGGGTGGGCACTCCTTCCAACATCATTGAAGCTGTCGCCAGAGGGATAGATTTTTTTGACTGTGTTATGCCGGCCCGAAACGCACGCCATGGTCGTCTTTATACCTGGGAAGGATCCATCAATCTGAAAAACGAAAAATATCGGCTGGATCCATCTCCCATTGATCCCACCTGCAGCTGTCCCGTCTGCAAGCATTTTTCCAGGGCCTATCTTCGTCACCTCTTTGTGGCGGGGGAGATGCTTGCTATGCGCTTGGCTGTTCTGCATAATTTGTATTTTTACAACGATTTGATGTCTCGAATCAGGGCCGCTCTGGATGCTGGAGAATTTGCCTCTTTCCGGCAGAAGTACAGTGAAATGCTGGATCGACGGATTTAATTTTTTGAGGGCTTGCAAATTGTATTCATTTACGGTATACTGAATAACACATGTTCCAGAAAAATATTTGGAGGAATCAATTATGGGCGGCGAAATGACTCAAATGATCATTGTTACAGTTGGTATGTTTGCGGTAATGTATTTTCTGATGATCCGGCCGGAAAGTAAGCGGAAAAAGCAGGAAGCGAAAATGCGTTCCGAGCTGGTAGTTGGTGACGTGATCCAAACCATTGGCGGTATTATCGGCACCATTTGCGCGGTAAAAGATACCAGCATTGTTGTTGAGACTGGTGCGGACCGGGTCCGCATCGAGTTTGCAAAAGAGGCTGTGGCAGGTAAGCGCTCCACTCCTGCAGACACTTCGAAATAAGCTGTTGAAACAGCACCGCAAAAATTGCGGTGCTGTTTTCATATTCCAAAAGGACATGATAGCGTCCCTCTCAGCATAGGGTAAAGCAGCAACTATGCTGGGAGGGTTATATTATGCGAAGAAACGAAGAAGAACAAGGGATCGTACTGTTCCAGTGGGGGAAATCGGTTTTTCTTGGGGGAGTGACAGCATTTCTCTTTTGTGTGCTATTTCTCTTTCTGGTTTCTATTGGAATATCAAATGGTCTTCTAAAAGCTGAGCAGGGACCCCAGGTTACTGTAGTAGCCTGTGTTTTAGGGAGCTTCTTAGGTGGTCTTCTGGCGGTAGGCCAGCACAAAGGACGCAAATTGCTCATAGGTCTCGCTGTAGGTGGTATCCTATTTTTGCTTTTATTGACCTGCGGCATATTAATGTATGACAGCTTCTCTTTAGAGAACGGGGGAATTGAGCTTCTTGGTGGGACCCTGTGCGGAGGCGGAGCCGCCGGCATTTTAACCGGGGGAGGGAAGCGGCACAAATTGTCACCCCCAAAAAAGCGCAGACGTTGACAGTTTTTCTCAAGTGTCAACGCACTGAATTTTCCACAGGTTACATAACTGAGACATCCAAAATGTGGTGAACAATCAAAATGCGCCACACTATATCTTGGTAATCATCCATTTTTCAAAGTCCACAACGAAGTACCATTTTCTTGTTTCCGTTCCACTGTTTACATAATATATTTTACATAACTTTTATAAATAACAAAAATATTTCAAAAAAGTCTTGCGTTATCCAGAAAAGTAGATTAAAATAGGGATACGTCTTTTTCGCATCAGTTTTTCCGCAGCATAGCCTTGTCCTCACCAACATATAAATTGGATATGTTGTGGGGGTGAGTTCTGTGCGAAAAGCAGTAGCGGGATTCTGGTGGCCGCCGGCATCTGAGGGCGTCGTGGCTCTTGTTGTGACGGCGTTCTTTTTTGCCCTTGGCAGTTTTCTTGGTTTTGCGGCCTCCTCGGCCGCATCCGCGGATGGCGCCGAGGCAACGCGCATTTACTTGGAACATTTTTTATCCGTTGCCCAGGAAGGTCAGTGGGTTTATCCGGGGGTACTTTCTTTTTTGTGGGAATCCCTTCGCTGGCCGCTCGTTGCTTTGTTATTTGGTTTTTCAGCTCTCGGCCTGATCTGTCTCCCTGTTTTGAGCGGGATACGGGGCTTCGTTCTTACTTTTTCCGTAGGCGCTTTTGTTGAGGCCTATGGGCCAAACGGTGCGACGGCTGCATTGCTGATTCTGGGTATCCCTGCGCTTATGTCTGTTCCTGCCTTTTTTCTTTTGTCTGCGCAAAGCTTCTCCGCTTCCTGTAAATTAGCGTCCAGAGGGTCCGGGCAGGGAAAGCGTGATCTCCCTTATCAGCGTGCTTATTTGTTCCGTTGTATATTGAGCGCGTCATTTTTAGGGATAAGCATGATACTTGATTGGTTTCTGGTACCAACACTGACCGGGGGCTGGGCCAGCATTTTGCTTGGTTGATTCGGTTTCACAAAGAGGGTGAAGAGAGTGGATCTGCTAAAAATGTATCAGCAATATTTGATTGAGGTTAAAAATTCCTCAGAAAATACGCTGAGTTCATATTCTCGCGACATTGAGCAATATTTGCGCTGGTTGGAGACAACAGACCTTTCTCCTCAAAGCGCTTCTCAGGTAGATGTGGATCATTATACAAAATATCTTCTTGGTCTTGGTAAGTCTGTGGCTACCGCCACCCGCTCTCTTGCTTCTCTCAAATCTTTCTATAGCTTTCTTCTTCGTGAAGGGATCGTTTCGGTCAATCCCGCCAAAGGCGTTGTTTTGGAAAAAATCGAACGCAAGCTGCCTCAGGTTTTGAGCAACAAGGAAGTTGATCTATTTCTTGAACAACCCGACCCGCGGGATACAAAGGGATGTCGGGATAAGGCTATGCTCGAACTGCTTTACGCTACAGGCATCCGCGTTACCGAGCTTATTGACCTCAATTTGGAGCATCTGAACCTGAGCGCTGGTTTTCTGCGTTGTGTGACAAAGAAAAAAGAACGGATCATCCCTCTTTACTCAACCGCCGTCCGGGCCTTGGCGGATTATATTGAGCATGTGCGCCCCCAGTTGATTGAGCAGCCCGACGAGCGAGCTCTCTTTGTAAATATGAATGGTTCTCGCATGTCCCGGCAAGGTTTTTGGAAAATCATTAAACATTATCAGGATCAGGCGGGAATCCAAAAGGAAATCACACCCCATACGCTTCGTCATTCCTTTGCCACCCATCTTTTGGAGAACGGCGCGGATCTTCGCTCTATTCAGGAAATGCTGGGACATGCCGATATTGCCTCCACCCAAGTCTATACGCAAGTTATCAATCAGAAGTTGAAAGATGTCTATAACAGGGCGCATCCCCGCACTTGAAACCGTGAGTCATTTCAAAAAGACTCACGGTTTTTCAAATACTGCCAAAATTTTTTGTTTTCATATTTTTCTATTGAAATATGACCTCATAAGAGGTATACTATTGACGCATCAAGATTTTTTGGAGGTTTTTCTTATGGCGAAAATTACAAAAGACACCATCATCGGAGAAATTTTGGATATTGCTCCCGAGACCGCTCCCGTATTTATGTCCATTGGAATGCACTGTCTTGGTTGTCCCGCTTCCCGCGGAGAAACTGTAGAACAGGCCTGCATGGTTCACGGCGTTGATGTGGATGAGCTTTTGGCCGCGATCAATCAGCTGATTCCCGCTGAGCAGTAATGAAAGGAGCGGCTTTGCCGCTCCTTTTTTCTCGCCATAAGGAAAGGAGGCCCCTTGCCCATGAAACGATTTTTTTCTCTTTCACCGCGCCTTCAAACTGTAGCAGATTTGGTGCCTCACGGAAAAGCTTGTGCAGATATTGGCACAGACCATGGACGCCTTCCTGTTTGGCTCCTTCATCACAAACGAATTCCATTCGCCGTCGCAACCGACCTGCGCCCCAAGCCTTTGGCATGCGCCAAAAGCCTGGCGGCGCAATGGGAAATTAGCGAATCACAAATATCCTTTCGTTTGTGTGATGGACTCACTGGTGTTCATCCAGAGGAGGCCCAAACCATCACAATTACGGGAATGGGTGGAGAAACGATTGCCGACATTTTGGATGCCTCAAGTTGGGTCAAAGAGCCAAGGCACTGCTATATTCTTCAGGCCATGAGCGGAACGGAAGGACTTCGGCGTTATCTTTCAGAAAACGGTTTTTCAATTCGCAGAGAATGCCTGGTAGAGGAAACTGGAGTGATCTATATCGTTCTGGTGGCCGAATATGAGCAAGATCTCCCATTGTCCCCAGGAGAAATTTGGGTCGGAAGACAATCTTCAGAGCTTCAGGCCCCTCTTCGGAGCCGCTATTTGAATCAGGAGCTAACTAAGCTGCGTTGCGCCATTTTCGGACTGGAGCATTCAAAGCAGCCGGAAGACTTCGCCAAAAAGAAAATGTATGAGCTTGCGGCTCAGGAAATATCTCAAATGAAAAAGGAGTGGGACATGTGGCAACCGTAAAAGAAATTTATACATACCTGGATCAGTTGGCTCCTTTTTCTCTTCAAATGGATTTTGACAACTCTGGCTTTTTGGTTGGCAGGGGAGAAGCTGAGGTCAAAAAGCTCATGATAGCGCTGGATATTACCAACGACGTAGTGGCTGAAGCCCGGGAAGCAAGCTGTGACTTGATCATTTCTCACCATCCCATTATTTTTCACCCTGCCAAGGCTATTACAGATGCAGAGCCAACAGGGAGCTGTATTTTGAGTTTAATCGAAAATCATATAGCAGCCATTTGCGCACACACCAATCTGGACGTTGCGGAGTACGGTGTCAACGACGCTTTGGCTCAGGCTTTGCAGCTCACCGAGCTTTCCGTGCTTCATCAGGAGGGGGTAGATCATCAGGGGAAGCCTTACGGCATTGGCCGGATCGGAACAGTAGCAAGGCACATGACCGCAAAAAACTTTTCCCTTCAAGTCCAAAACCAACTTCACGCCTTTGGCCTCCGCCTGGAAGATGCGGGAAGGCCGGTCAAAAAAGTGGCGGTTGGCGGGGGAGCGTGCGGAGAGTATCTTTTCGAGGCGGCTCAAAAAGGGTGCGATACCTTTGTGACCTCAGATGTGAAATACAATACCTTCCTTGACGCAAGGGCCTTAGGGATCAATTTGATCGATGCGGGACACTTTTCGACCGAAAATGTGATTTGTCCCATTTTATCCCAATGGATAACGGCAAAATTTCCAGGTATCGAGACTATGATCTCCCAAAATCATAAAGAGGTATTTTCTTGCATATAACCGTTGCAAAAATTCTTACTCTGTGATAAAATATGAAAGAAATTCTGTTTAGAAGGGATAGATTCCAAATGTCTGGACATTCAAAATGGCATAACATCCAAAAAACGAAGGGCGCCATGGATGCCAAACGGTCTGCCGCTTTTACCAAAATCGCAAAGGAAATGATCGTTGCGGTCAAGACCGGCGGCAGCGGTGATCCGGCAAATAACTCCCGTTTGGCCACCGTAATTGCCAAAGCCCGGGCCGCTAACATGCCCAATGATAACATCAAGCGTACCATTGACCGGGCGCTTGGTTCCGGCAATACCGACAGCTATGAAAGCGTTACCTATGAGGGCTATGGACCTTCTGGCGTTGCCATTATTGTAGATGCCCTTACCGATAACCGGCAGCGCACCGCCCCGGAAGTTCGTCATTTGCTGGATAAGTACGGCAAGGGCTTGGGTGCTACCGGCTGTGTTTCCTGGTCCTTCGACCAGAAAGGCGTTATTATTATCGAAAAAGAGGACCTGGATGAAGACACGATGATGATGGACGCCCTGGATGCAGGCGCTGAGGACATGACGGCCGATGGCGACGTATTCGAGATCACTACCACCCCCGACGCTTTCGGTGGCGTCTTGGAGGCCTTGGAAGGAAAAGGATACTCCTTTGTCAACGCCGCCGTTGAGATGGTTCCCCAGAATTACGTGAAGCTGGAGTCTGAAGAAGACATTAAAAATATGGAAAAGCTCATTGACCTGCTGGAAGACAACGACGACGTTCAAAATGTTTGGCATAACTGGGAACAGGAATAATTTTCAAAAGAGAAGGGACACCGCTTATTTGCGGTGTCCCTTCATATATGCAAGTAAGCCTGTAAGCCGGGTTCTGTCTTTTAAGACAGCCATCTATCTCGACGTACCGTTGCCGGTACGCTCCAGCCGCCTCCTGAGAACAACCGGGCCGGTCATGTGTTCTCCCACGGCGTTGCTCCGGATAGAGTTTACAGCGATGGACGCTTCCACGCCATCGGGTGAGCTCTTACCTCACCTTTCCACCTTTGCCTGCCGAAAGGCAGGTAGTCTATTTCTGTTGCCCTTTTCCTAGGGTCGCCCCCGGCGGGTGTTACCCGTTATCCTTGCCCTATGGAGCCCGGACTTTCCTCACGCTCGGGCCTTTCGCCCCGTTCGCGCGGCTGTCCAGCTTGCTTGCGAGCTTTATTTTATCGCAATTCCGGCGGAAAGTCAAACCTTCAAACTTGAAATCTTTTATAAAAACATGTATAATTGATTTTACCCTTTGCCAGCATATTCTGTTGTGTCGATTTGATCTTATGTAAGGAGAACGAATTATGAGGCAATCATTCCGGGAATACCTACATTCGATAGAAGGGAAGCGGGTTGCGGTCCTCGGGATCGGCGTTTCTAACTTGCCTTTGATCCACATGCTGCTTCATGCCGGGATCAAAGTAACTGCCTGCGACAAACGAGACAGGAGCTCCTTTGACGCGGGGCAAATTGAAGAGCTGGAGTCTCTGGGGGCCACCATCTATTTGGGTAAAGACTATCTGGATCACCTTGTCGGACAGGATGTGATTTTTCGCACACCAGGTCTGCGGCCGGATCTGCCTCAAATCTGCGCGTCTGTAAAAGCCGGCGCACAGCTCACCTCGGAGATGGAGGTATTCTTTCACGTCTGTCCCTGTCCCATCATCGGTGTGACTGGGAGTGACGGGAAGACCACGACCACCACGATCATAGCCAAGCTCCTTGAGTCGGAGGGCCATAGGGTCCATCTGGGTGGAAATATCGGAAATCCTCTCTTGCCCGAAATAGAGGCCATACATCCTGAGGATCTCGTTGTTGTGGAGCTTAGCTCCTTCCAGCTGATGACCATGGACCTAAGCCCTCATATTGCCGTAATCACCAACCTGGCTCCAAATCATCTGGACGTTCACCGCTCCATGGAGGAGTATATTGACGCCAAGAAAAATATTTTTCTCCATCAGCATCAGGATGACCGAATCATTCTGAATGCCGATAACGCCATTACAGCATCCTTTGCAGGCAATGTGCCTGGGATCCTGACGCTATTCAGTCGGAAAAAGGAGCTTCAGGAAAACGCCGTTTTTTTTCGGGACAACACCATCTACCTGCGTGAAAACGGAAAGGATCAGCCGGTTCTTTCCAAAACAGACATTCTTCTCCCTGGCGATCACAACATAGAAAACTACATGGCCGCTATTGGAGCAGTCAAAAATTTCGTTTCCGTGGAGACCATCCGTTCCTTTGCCAAAACCTTTGGTGGGGTAGAGCACCGTATCGAATTGGTCCGTGAATTAAACGGCATTCAATATTACAACGATTCCATTGCCTCCAGCCCTACGCGAACCATTGCCGGCCTCTCGTGCTTTTCTGAAAAAGTCATTTTGATTGCGGGCGGTTATGATAAACACATCCCATTTGATACGTTAGGGCCGGAAATTGTAAATCACGTAAAGCTTCTTATTCTTACAGGTGATACAGCTTCCAAAATCCACACCGCTGTCAAAATGGCCCCAAATTATCAAGAGCACTCACCGGATGTTTTGGAGTGTAATAATTTTCAAGAGGCAGTTGAGGCCGCCAGAAGGGAAGCCAAGCCTGGAGATGTGGTCCTTTTGTCTCCAGCCTGCGCCTCATTCGATCAGTTCAAGAATTTTGTTGAACGTGGAAATACCTTCAAAAAAATCGTAAATTCGTTTTAACACAAAGAGAGGACGTGGAGAATTTGGACATCCAAAATGCCCTGAAAGAACTGTGCGCGCAATATGCCCCTTCCGGCTTTGAACAGCCCGCCGCCAAAACTGCCGCCAAGTTTCTGGCTCCTTTGGTGGACGAAGTCACCATTGATACGCTGGGGAATGTGATCGGTCTGCGCCGTTGCGGCAAGGCAGGAGCGAGAACATTGCTTTTAGATGCGCACATAGATGAGGTCGGATTGATCGTCACTGGGATAGAAGACGGTTTTCTTCGGTTTCGTAGTCTTGGAGGAATAGACCCACGGATCCTTGTAGATCGCGAGCTTATGATCCTCACCGATCCCCCCATATTTGGCGTTGTCTCCTGCCTTCCGCCCCATGTACAAAAAAGCGGAGATTCCGACCACGCCCAGCCTATGGATCAGCTGTCTATTGACATTGGTATGAGCCAGGAGTCAGCCGAAAAGACAGTCCCTATTGGAACACCCATCGTATTTCGCCAGGAATGCTATCCCTTGGGTGAAAATGAGTTTTGCGGAAAATCTCTGGACGACCGCTCCTGCTTTGTAACCCTTTTGCGAGCCGCTGAGCTCCTAAAGGACAGGGAACTGGACGTCGATCTCTGTATCTTAGGATCGGTATGCGAGGAAGTAGGCGGCCGGGGCGCCCAAACGGCGGCCTTTTCCACTTCGCCTGATTGGTGTGTTGCCGTTGATGTGACCTTTGGCCAAACTCCCGGCCTTTCCTCTGAAGAGTGTTCCTGCAAAGTTCATAAAGGACCCGTTGTAGGTATTGGGCCTGTGATTCCTCATTGGATGTCCGATCGCCTAAAGGAGAAGGCCGCCGAATCTGAGATCCCTTACCAAACTGAGATCATGGCAGGGGGAACGGGAACAAACGGAGATGACTTCCAAACGGCCAGAGAAGGAATCTCAACCGCGGTATTGTCCCTGCCGCTCAAGTATATGCACACCCCCATTGAAGTCATCGGACTGGATGATGTGGAGCAAACAGCCCGTCTATTGGCTGCCTTCACTGAAAATCTTGGAAAGGAGGCAAAATTTCCATGTTGATGGATACCATAAAAGAGCTTTGCGTGCTAAACGGCGCTCCCGGTGATGAGGATGAGGTTCGTTCTTACATTAAGGAAAAAGTAGCCCCCTATGCCACCGAAATACGGGTAGACGCGCTGGGAAACTTGATCGTTTTCAAGAAGGGGAAAAAATCAACCGGCAGTACGCTTTTGCTGGCCGCGCATATGGACGAGGTAGGCTTGATCATCCGAAGCATTACCGAAGAGGGATACTTGAAGTTTTCCTGTGTCGGAGGGATCGACCGACGTGTTCTGTTGAGTAAAGCCGTTGTCATTGGAAAAAATCAGGTGCCCGGCATAATCGGGATGAAGCCCATCCACCTCACCACCAGCGAAGAGCGTAAATCCATTCCAAAGGGAAAGGATCTGACCATTGATATTGGAGCGCAGAGCAGGGAAGAGGCTGAAAAATTAGTTTCCGTGGGAGATTATGCGGTATTTACCAGCGACATTGTAGAGTTTGGAAATGGTTTTATCAAAGCCAAAGCCATAGATGACCGTGCGGGCTGCGCGGTGATGATGGAGCTTTTGAAGGAAGAGCTTCCCATGGACTGCACCTTTGCATTTACGGTACAGGAGGAAATCGGCTGTAAGGGCGCTATGGGAGCCGCTTTCTCTGTAAATCCAAAAATCGCATTGATCGTTGAGACGACCACCGCGGCCGATCTCGCCGGAGTCAAAGGTGGAAAAAAAGTCTGCTGCCTGGGGGATGGTCCTGTGATCCCTTTCATGGACAATGGCTCTATTGCGGACCGGGAGCTATATGAGCTGGTTCGCGCATTGGCTGAAAAACATCACATTCCCTGGCAAACCAAGCACATGATCGCCGGCGGAAACGACGCAAGAGCTTTCCAGCACAGCAGGGAGGGTGTCCGTACCATCGTGATGAGCGCCGCGGTTCGGTATCTTCATGCACCCTCCACTGTGGCTTATAAACAAGATTTTGACAACATTCTAAAGCTGGCCCGGCTCTTTATCAACGCCGTTGCCGAGAAGGAGATATAACAATGGATATTTTAAAAACCCTTCAAACCATTAACGCCTGCCATGGCCCCTCGGGGGACGAAAATCAGGTCGCTGACGCTATCTCTGAAATCGCTCGGCCTTATGCGGACGAGATCACCCGGGACGTCATGGGAAATCTCATTGTTCACAAAAAAGGAAACGGCCCCAGGATCATGTTTGCCGCCCACATGGATTCCATTGGCTTCGTAGTCACCCACATCGAAGAAAAAGGCTTTCTTCGGGTAGGCCGGCTGGGGGGACTTGGAGTATATAGCTGTCTCCATATCCCTGTTCGTTTCAAAAACGGTACGAAAGGTGTGGTTTCCAGTTCCGCGGAGGACGACAAAAAGATGACAGTCAACGACCTTTACATTGACATCGGAACCTCCAGCAAAGAGGAATCTGAAAAATTAATCCAGCTCGGGGATACCGCTGTATTTGACCTTCCCGCATTCCAAATGGGGCGTAGGATCTCCTCTCCCTATCTGGATAATCGGATCTCCTGTGTAACTCTTTTGATGGCAATGGAGCAGCTCCGCGAGGCAAAAAATGACCTCTATTTTGTTTTTACGACCCAGGAAGAGTTGGGCTTGCGTGGAGCTCGTCCCGCCGCTTTTGGCATTGACCCCCAATATGGCGTTGCCGTCGATGTGACCGGTACTGACGATGAGCCCGAATCCGAGCATGAGGCCAGCAGCGTCCTGGGCGGAGGCGCCGCTGTCAAGATCATGGATTCTTCGGTAATTTGTCATCCCCAAGTGGTCAAGCAGTTGGAAGAGCTCGCCGAAGCGCATCATATCAAAACCCAGCGAGATATCCTCCGCTATGGAGGGACCGACGCCGGAGCCATTCATGTCTCCAGAAGCGGCGTTTATACCGGCGGCATATCTGTACCCTGCCGCTATATTCATTCACCTGTCGAAACCGCTGATTGCGCGGATATTGAAGCGTGCAGCCAGCTGATCGCCGCATTCGCGCAGGCAACTTTATAACGGGCTGTAAGCTCAATATAATCAGGAGTATAAAGTAATATGGCCTTACATTTTTCCGATAAGACGAGAGCCTTAGCCCATCAGGCAGACCAGGATCTTTCCACCCAGTTTGCCCACGTAGACGCTATTTCTGCCCGGAATACAGAGAAGGTTTTGGAAGCTTTCCAAACTCACCGGGTAGGGGAAAGCGACTTTGCGGGTACCACAGGTTATGGATATGATGACACAGGACGGGACAAATTGGAACAGATCTACGCTCAAATCTTTCAAACAGAAGACGCGCTGGTCAGACTTCAGTTTGTAAACGGAACACATGCCATCACCTGTGCGCTCTACGGGGCTCTGCGTCCCGGGGAAAAGCTCCTCTATGTGACAGGTGCGCCTTATGACACCATTCAAAGCGTCATTGGAATAGCAGGAAATGCCTTTGGTTCTTTAAAAAGTTACGGTATCGGCTACGGCCAAGTAGACCTTACTCAGACAGGAGCACCAAATCTCCCCGCCATTCAAAAAGCTGTTCTGGAGCCTTCCGTAAAGGCTACCGTGATCCAGCGTTCACGTGGCTATGATACCCGGCCATCTCTTTCCGTGGATCAAATTGGTCAAATATGTGATGCGATCCACGCCGTTCGCTCCGATGTTGCTATTCTTGTGGATAACTGTTATGGAGAATTTGTAGAAGAAAAGGAGCCCACTCAGGTGGGAGCCGACCTTGTGATGGGATCACTTATTAAAAATCCCGGAGGGGGATTGGCCCCTATGGGGGGCTATCTTGCCGGCCGGCGCGATCTTATCCATCAAGCCTCCATGCGTCTTACCGTCCCCGGAATCGGAAAAGAATGTGGCGCCACCTTAGGCAATAACCGCAGTCTTTATCAAGGGCTTTTCCTTGCCCCCCATATCACTGCCCAGGCAGTCAAAACCGCGCTTTTTGCCGCACGTATGATGGAGCTTTTGGGATACCAAACCGATCCCTCATCCAAACATATGCGCCATGACATTATTCAGATGATCCAGTTTGGCGCACCTGAGCCTTTGAAGCGCTTTTGTAAAGGGATCCAGTTTGGCGCGCCTGTGGATTCCTATGTGACCCCGGAGCCTTGGGATATGCCAGGTTATGATAGCCAAGTCATCATGGCCGCTGGCGCATTTATCCAGGGGTCCTCCATCGAGCTTTCCGCCGACGGTCCCATGCGGGAGCCATACACCGCATATCTTCAAGGCGGCCTTACTTATGAATCAGGGCGCCTTGGGATCATGCTGGCCGTAGAATCTCTTCTGTCGTAGGACAATCCGATTTATGCATAATCTTGCCTTGGGGGTGAGATTATGACAAAGTCTATGCGCCGGATATGGTTTCGCAGGCCGCGAAGAAGAGGAAAGATGGGAGAACACTCTCAGTTGCTGACCGCAACTCTTTTGGGCCTGGCTGCTGCTTTTTTTCTAATTTGGTGGCTCAATGCCACGTTGCATCCACAACTGGCCGCTTTGGCCCACGCTCAGCTCCAGAATCACATGACCCTTATTTCCACTCAGGCAGTTATGGATACGATCGAGCAGCAAGCCCTGACCTATTCCGATATGGTGATCTTACAGCTCAAACCAGATGGAGAGGTCCAGACTATGTCTGTCGATACTGTAAGGCTTAATAGCTTTCGTTCTCTGGTGTTGGAGGGAGTAACTGCTCAAATTGGCTCCCTGTATTGTCAAAATCTTAGAATTCCCCTGGGTGTGTTGACGGGTATTGATTTTCTCTCTGCACGTGGCCCCCAATTGCCTATAAAGGTCACTATTGTGGCTGCGGCCACAGGACAATTCCGTAATGAGTTCCTGGAGGCCGGGATCAATCAGACCCTTCATAGAATCATGCTTGATATTACGATCACAGCCCATCTGCTTCTGCCCAGCGGGAGTTCAGAAGCTGTGATCACCACCCCAGTCTGTGTAACGGAAGCAATTATTGTCGGGCAGGTGCCCCAAACTTATTTAAATGTGAATCCATAGCAAAAGGAGGGAAAAGCCTGTGGGAACAATAGCTCGCTATTTTACACAGATGGCTTTTCCCTCCTTGTTAGGCGCTCTATTATGGCTGGTCTCTTATCCATGGCGAAAATCTCATTGCTCAAAAATGGGCTATTCTGTTGGAAGCGGAAGGGAGAAGGCTTTGTTTCTCTTGTTCCTTTTTTCGGCAGGACTTTCTGCTCTCACCTTGACCCCGCCTAATTTTTGGTCCTCCATTATGTCAGGCCATATGCCTCCTCTCCCGGCTCCTTTTCAGGGTGACGTCAATTTGGTCCCCGTTCTACAAAGCATCTCTTTACTGCGGTATTATATTAAGCACGGCTTATGGGATGCGATATGGATCAATTTCCCAGGAAATATTCTCATGTTCTTGCCCTTTGGCTTTTTTGCCGGTCTTTTGATGGACAAGCCCAAGTGGTGGAAAAGTACACTCGTTACTTTTGGAGTGTCTTTCTTCATTGAAAGCTTTCAGCTTCTGGTTTGCCGTGGAACCGACGTGGATGATTTGATCCTCAATACTTTGGGTGGCCTCCTTGGGCATAGTTGTTTTTTGCTGCTTCGGCATTTAAAGCCCAGTTTGGTCCTTAGCTGCCGAAAAACACAGAAAGGATGTTTCTGAAGATGGACGTAAAACAGGAGATCCAACAATTACGGAAAGAGTTGACCCAAGCCAACTATGAATATTACATGCTGGATGCTCCCACCATGTCGGATTACGACTTTGACCACAAACTGCGTCGGTTAGAGGAGCTCGAAGCTGCTCATCCGGAGCTTATCACATCCGATTCGCCCACTCAACGAGTGGGCGGAAAGGCCGCCGAAGGCTTTTCTGAAGTGGTCCACCTTGTACCGCTGGAAAGCCTGCAGGATGTATTTTCTATGAACGAACTCCTGGACTTTGACAGCCGTGTCCGAGAAACCATTCCAGACGCATCCTACGATGTTGAACCCAAAGTGGATGGTCTGTCTGTTGCTTTGGAATACGAGCACGGGATTTTTGTCCGCGGCTCCACACGAGGTGACGGCAGGGTAGGGGAGGACGTGACCCACAATTTAAAAACGATTCGCTCCATTCCACTTCGGTTGCCTGATCCGCTTCCGCGTCTTATTGTGCGCGGTGAGGTCTTTATGCCCAAAAGTGTTTTTTTGAAGTTGAACGAAGAACGTGAATTGCAAGGAAAGCCTTTGTTTGCCAATCCTCGGAATGCTGCGGCAGGCTCCCTTCGACAACTGGATTCCAAAATTGCCGCAGAGCGCCATCTGGATATTGAAGTGTTTAATATCCAATATGCGGAGGGGAAAACCTTTGAAACTCATACGGAAACTTTGGAATATTTGAAAAAACAGCATTTTCGAACGATTCCGTATCATTTATGCAATACCATTGAAGATTGCACCCAGGAGATCCATGAAATTGGAGAGGGAAGAGAGGCTTTTGAATTTGACATTGATGGTGCTGTTATCAAAATAAATAAGCTGTCAGATCGAGATATCTTGGGAAGCACAGCAAAATTTCCCCGTTGGGCCGCGGCCTATAAATATCCTCCTGAGCAAAAGCCCACAAAGGTAGTAGACATTGTAATACAGGTAGGACGAACGGGCGTATTGACCCCCAAGGCTGTCATTGAGCCTGTGCGCCTTGCTGGTACCACAGTAACAAACGCTACCCTTCACAATCAGGATTTTATTGCTGAAAAGGATATACGTATCGGGGATACTGTATTGGTTCAAAAAGCAGGAGAGATCATCCCGGAAATTGTTTCTGTAGAAAAAGAGCTTCGCCCATCAGGTACTCAGCCATATCATTTCCCAAGTGTTTGCCCTGTCTGCGGCGCCCCGGTCTTCCGGGATGAGGATGGTGCCGCCATCCGCTGCACAGGTGCGGAGTGCCCCGCCCAGCTTCTGAGAAACCTGGTTCACTTTGCATCCAGAAATGCCATGGATATTGAAGGACTTGGTCCCGCGGTGGTCAATCTTTTGATTGAGGCAGAACTTCTGAAAACCCCAGGGGATCTTTATCATCTTCAGGAAGAGGATGTCTCAAAGCTGGAGAGAATGGGCAAAAAATCTGCGCAGAATTTGATCAGCGCTATTGAAAAATCCAAAGATAACGATCTTTCAAAGCTTCTGACCGCCCTGGGGATTCGTCAGGTAGGAGAGCGTGCCGCTCAAATTTTGGCACGCCAATTTGGATCTATGGATGCACTGATCAATGCGACAGAGGAAGAGTTGTCCGCTGTTTCAGATGTCGGCCCTGTCACCGCGCATAATATTGTGGAGTGGTTTTCCTCCCCCCAGTCTCAGCATTTGATCGAAACTTTGAAGGCTTCCGGCGTCAATATGCTGTCCAACGCAAAACCTGTTGGGGATACTCTGGCTGGGCTCACCTTTGTCTTAACGGGAGAATTGAGCCATTTTTCCCGTAAGGAGGCAGGGGAGAGGCTCCAGGCACTTGGAGCCAAAGTTTCTGGTTCTGTTTCCTCAAAGACATCCTATGTTATAGCTGGTGAGGCAGCGGGCTCAAAACTTCAAAAAGCGCAGCAATTAAATATTCCAATTTTGGATGAAAACGCATTTCTTTTGCTCCTTGAAAAAAATTGATATTTTTTCAAAAAACTGCGTCTTAAAAGTTGACAAGCGAAAAAAGATGGGGTAGACTTGTTATGTTATTTGAATAAGTTCATTTTACTCTTTTAAAGCAGGTGAAATATTTATGAAAAAAGAAAAAGTCTCTAGTGCGGTGATCCGTCGTCTTCCTCGCTATTATCGCCAGTTAACAGAGCTTTCGCTCTCTGGTGTCATTCGCATTTCCTCAAAATCTTTGGGGGAATCCATGAACCTAACAGCATCCCAGATTCGTCAGGATCTGTCCTGCTTTGGCGAGTTTGGCCAGCAGGGATACGGATATAATGTAGATTCTCTTCGTCATGAGATTGCCGAAATTCTTGGTATGCACAAAGGACATACCGCAATTATCCTCGGTGTTGGAAATCTGGGCCGGGCCTTAATGGAGAATTTCCATTTTAAGCATAACGGTGTTCGGCTCACCGCGGCCTTCGACATTTCTCCCGAAATTATTGGCTGCAAGATTTCAGGAGTCAAGGTCTATCCATTGGACAAGCTGGACAGTTATTTAGAGGACCATCCAGCCAGTATCGGAATTCTGACCGTTCCGAAATCCACTGCCGCCGAATTATCCGAGCGTCTTATTAGCCGTGGAGTAAAAGGTATCTGGAACTTTACCAACACTGAATTGAATATAAATCATCCTGGCGTTATTGTGGAAAATGTCCATTTTTCCGATAGTTTGCTCACATTGAGTTATCTGATTTCGGAGGCATTATGAAACGCAAAGAATTGATTTCCATTCTGCTGGTTGGTATCCTGCTGTCCGGCCTTTTAACAGCCACGGCGGCAAATGATGCCGGCTCTGTCACCAATCCATTGATTTCATTGGACTGGTTGAAAACCGTTTTTCTTCCTACCACTTCTGAAACCATTGACGCCTCTATTGACCAGGCGTTTGAGTCCGCTTTTCGGGATGTGATTGACGCAGGTGCTACAGGGGTAGAGATTCGGGTAAAGAAGGGAGACATTCTTTTACTGGAAAGCGGTTCCACCCTTACCGCTCTGGCCGGAGAGCTTTCTGCTTCCGCCTCAGGCACAATATTGAATGTGACTGAGGGAAGTGAATTGCCAAATAGCAGCGGAAAAATTCTGGTTGGGCACCGATACCTTACGGCAGAAAAAACACAGGCCTTTTTCTCTGTCAGCTCTGACACCGCAGTGGTTCGTATGACTGGTTTGTACCGGCTTACCTCCAGCCGGGAGACCGATTACAACGCTTTGGCCAATGCCCTTCATGACCTTGGCCTGTTTGCGGGAAGCCCCACCCCTTATGGATCTGGTTACGATCTGGAGCTGGAACCGACAAGGATTCAAGGATTGATCATGTTTCTTCGCCTTTTGGGCGAGGAGGAGGCCGCCCTTAGCTATACGGATACCTCTACAATTTTTCGGGATGTTCCAGCTTGGGCTCTGCCTTATGTATCCTATGCTTACAGCAAAGGCTACACCAAAGGGCAGGAAATTGATAGTCAAGGAAGAGTTGCCTTCGGCCCCAATGAGCTTTTGTCTCCTCGAGATTATTTGACGTTTATTCTTCGGGCCTTGGGCTACGAAGAGGGGACCGATTTTCGTTGGAAGTACGCAATTGCCAATGCCCAGGAGCTTGGGATCCTAACGGAAGGGGAGAGTGGGCTTTTGTCAGAAAAGCCTTTCCTTCGGGCTCAGGTCGTATATCTTTCCTATTTCGCCCTCTCCACAAATATGGCAGGGCAGGAGAGTACTCTTCTGGAGCGTCTCTTGGTCAACCAAGCCATTCACTCGGACTCTGCCAGTGCCATCCTTGACAGCGTAACGGTAGAAAGACTTTAATCGATTTCTATGAAAAACAAGAAGCTTCGCAAATAAAATGCGAGGCTTCTTGTTTTTTGATAAGCAATTATTTCTTGATCTGCATAAGATAATAAAGAAAGGAGGGAGGCGCCATGCCACCCTTGTTGCCCTATAACCGTGCCGCCGCGGTCGCCTATGCACACAAATGGGCCTACGGCAGAAATCCTCAATACTATGACTATGAGGAAATTGGCGGGGACTGTACCAACTATGCCTCTCAATGCCTATACGCAGGCACTGGGGTCATGAATTTCTCGCCTACATATGGCTGGTATTATATCAATGCCAACAAAAAAGCGCCCGCTTGGACAGGTGTAGAATATTTTAGAAATTTTCTGGTCAGAGCTGAACCATCCCCAGGCCCTATTGCGCTGGAAGCAGATTTACCGCAAATGGAAATTGGAGACTTTCTGCAGTTCAATTTCAAAGGAGAACGTTTTTCCCACACACCAATCATTGTTCAAATTGGCAGTCCCGCTACACCCGAAAACGTCCTTCTGGCTGCACACTCCTACGACGCGGACTATCGCCCTTTGAGTACATACAAATATCAGCAAATTCGATATCTGCACATTCTGGGCGCCTATCCGCCCGAACCTGGTAGGAACGGATCTGCTCAGCCCTGAAGGTCCTCTGACTCCGATCCTTGCTTTTTCTTCGGTTTCACGTGCCCCAAAGGATTTGCCTTCGCCGCAGCGCGCAGATTTTCATTGTCCACATGGGTATATATCTGCGTGGTGTTCAAATTTTCATGTCCCAAGACCTCCTGGAGCGTCCGTACATCCACGCCATTTTGCAGCATCAGCGTGGCCGCTGTATGCCGAAGCTTATGAGGCGAATATTGTGTGCTGTCAAGTCCGGCCTTTAAAAGATACTTCTTTACCAGCTTTTCAACGGCAGCTTTCGATATCCTGGTCCTACGCCGACTTAAAAACAGTGCGTTCTTGTCAATGGCTCTTTGGTTATCTCTAACCGCTAAATAGTCCTGAATTGCCTGAATACATGCTTCATTTAAGTATAATATACGCTCTTTATTGCCTTTTCCAAGGACACGAAGCTGATCACTACGCACATCTGTCAAATTAAGTCCGATCAGCTCCGAAATTCGTAATCCACAGTTTAAAAACAGGACTAAAATACAACGATCTCTCTCCAAAAAATCTCCGTCAACACTTTCCAATAGTTGGATGCTGCCTTCCAAGTCCAGATACCGGGGGAGGGCTTTCTTCATTTTTGGCGCATCCAGATCCTGCATAGGATTCTCGGTCAAAAGTTTTGCCTTATTGGTCAGATATTTATAAAAGGAACGAATGGCGGCAACCTTGCGGGCACGGGAGGTCGCTTTCAATCCATAATCGGTCTGAGCACTGTTGGGATGCTGCGCCCGATCTCGGCTCAAATAGTTCATATAAGAATACACATCGGAAAGATTCACTTTTTGTACCAAATCCAAATCTACATCACTGATGTCAATGTCATCAAATTCCGTACTACGTGGAATAAGATTTTTTTCCAGCTTGATATAACGAAAAAAGTTCCTCAAATCAAGATAGTATTCATCTACTGTTTTTTTTGAATGTCCCTGGATAGCTTCATGATACGTAAGAAAGTCACGCAAAATCGTTGGCGCATCGGTTCTATAGTCCATGTGCTTTTGCTTCTAAAGCAGAAATCCGCCTCCCTCAAGTAAACAAAATCTTTATTTTGTTTACTTCGGTGTCTGCTCCGAATCGCCCCTCCCTTCATTGGTGATAAAGAAATTTTCTTTATATGGCCTGTTCATATCTTCTCGTTGGTCAGAGGATCACAATACCGCTGACAGCACTTCGCGGATATTGCGGCACGGGATCAGCTGTAAACCTGCCGGCGCAATAACCTTTCCGCATCGGGACGGCAATACGCATTTTGTAAAGCCCAACCGTTGAATCTCTGACAGGCGTTGATTGATCGCATTAACCGAACGTAGCTCTCCAGTCAGACCCACTTCACCAACAGCGACCAGATCACTGGAAACCGGCTTGTCCCGAAAACTGGAAGCTAAGGCAATGATGGTTGCCAAATCGACTGCCGGTTCCCCAATCTCCAAACCGCCCACTACATTGATATAGGCGTCGCAGGAATTAACCAAAAGACCTCCCCGTTTTTCCAGGACCGCCAAAAGCAGCATAGTACGGTTAAAGTCAACACCAGACACCATCCTTCTCGGTACATTAAAGCTGGTCGGCGTCAGCAGTGCTTGTACTTCGGCCAAAACAGGCCGAACCCCTTCCATAGCACAGGTCACGCAGGTCCCCGGAGTATCTGTAGGTCTCCCCTCCAGCAGCATTTCTGACGGGTTTGGGACCTCCGTAAGGCCGGTATCCGCCATCTCAAAAACGCCAATTTCATTTGTCGCTCCAAAACGGTTTTTGGCCGCTCGAAGAATCCGATAAGTTGTTTGTTGCTCTCCTTCAAAATAAAGGACACAATCCACCATATGCTCTAAAACTTTTGGCCCGGCAATGGCTCCGTCTTTGTTTACATGACCAATCACAAAAACTGTGATCCCCATTCCCTTCGCCAAGCTCATAAGCGCCAATGTACAGTCCTTGACCTGGCCCACGCTTCCAGGAGATGTGGTGAGATCTCCGTTATAGAGCGTTTGTATGGAGTCTACAATTAGAATATCCGGCTTCAGTTCCTCCGTAGCCTCAATAATGTTTTCCAGATTGGTTTCCGCCAAAAGATAAAGTCCCTCTCCACGGACATGAAGCCGCTCTGCCCGAAGCTTGATCTGCCTCTCAGATTCTTCACCGGATACATACAAAACATTCGCAAAACGGCATAAAGTATCGCAAATTTGCAGCATTAATGTAGACTTTCCAATTCCCGGCGCTCCTCCGACCAATACCAGAGAACCCTTTACCGCACCGCCCCCCAATACTCGGTCAAGCTCCCCCATTCCTGTTTCAAACCGAAGCTCATTGGTGGTCTCAACCTCGCGGATCAATCTTGGACGGATAACCCCGACCGTCTCCCGGCGTCCGCTGGCAGATTTTGGAGTCTTACTCTTGGGTGTTGCCGGCTTCTCAACGATCGTATTCCATGCTCCGCAAGCCGGACATTGCCCCTGCCAACGCAGCACCTCATTTCCGCAGTCTACACAGTAAAATACGGTTTTCTCTTTGGCCATCATCTTCTCCCCCACTCTTATGTTCAAGATAGAAAACCTTTGTTTTGTTTACTTCGTTTATTATATCATAGGCGTTTGTAAATTGCCACCTTGATTTTCTATGTATTCAATCCAAGTTGCCGCAACGCAAACCGCAAGCTTCGTCTGGTATTCAGCCGTCAAAAGCTTTTGCTCCTCCACAGGATTAGATAGAAAACCGCATTCAACCAGGATCGCGGGGCAGCTGATATGCTGCATCAGATAAATAGAATCTGAGATTTTGGCAGGTGCTCTTTCGTTTTCCTGATCCACATGACTCCTTAGTGTCTTTTGAAGCAGTTCAGCCAATACGATGCTTTCCCCTTCCTCACGGTAAAATACCTGCGCCCCATGGTAGGCTTGGTTGGGAAACGTATTCTGGTGTATGCTGATTACGACAGCATTCTCAGTATTTTCAATCATTGTAACTCTATTTTTCAGGTCAGACACTTTCTTTTTGCGGAGGGTATCCGCCTCCGGCTCATGGAGGGAAATGTCGCTCTCCCGTATAAGATACGGACATATCCCATAAAAACCCAACAGTTGGTCTATTTTAAGAACAATGGACAAATTGATCCCGCTTTCCGCCACGCCGGAGAGAGAAACCGCTCCGCCGTCTTCCCCTCCATGTCCCGCATCTAAAATTAATTGCAGCTCCCTTCCCCGCACCTGGGCCAGTGTTGGGCACGTTACACCGCTATTGATTTTCTTGATGATACATCCCCCTATTAAAAGAACGGCCAAACAACTGGCCAAAACTTTTTTTCTGCTCACTTTTTTCATGATCTATCCCTCCCCTACCTTAACTTATTATGTCGGTCGTACCTGTATGACATGGTCACCTCCCCTGTTGATAGGCCCAGTTTCTTCCTTCTGCATAGGATGGTTCGGGAGATGACCTCTCCTTCAATGAATACAAAAGGAGGAACACATATTGTATCCCGACATTGATACCAATAAGCCGGGTTCTCCGCAGCCCACTCCTGACAGCACTTGTGGAGATGCCTGCGGTACCCTTCCGGCCTGCGCGCCTTTGGCCGTTCCCTATGTTCCCTTTCAGCAGAACAACCCAAAACGTTATAGCCAGAGCGATGCGCTCAGTAACGGTACTCTCTTCCCCGGGCTCAATCTTCCCTTCCATCTGAAAGTTGATGCCCCAAACGTAGCCTCTGGCCCTCTGGGAGAGCTTCAGGCCCTGGAGTTCGTTTTGCTTGAACTGGGCCTCTATTTGGATACCCACCAGGCCGACAGCGAAGCCTTTGCCTTGTATCAACAATATGCGGCCTTGGAGAAGGCCGGACGAGAGAAATATGAATCCCTGTTCGGTCCGCTGTTTCAGCGCACTGTCGCCATGGAAAAAAACTTTTCCAGCTGGATCAAAAATCCGTGGCCCTGGGACTTTCCGGAAGGAGGCAAGAGATAAGCCATGTTTGTTTATGAGAAAAAGCTGCAGTATCCTGTAAAGATCAAAAACACCAGTCCCAAGCTGGCCTCCGTTATCATAAGCCAGTACGGCGGCCCTGACGGCGAATTGGGGGCTTCTCTTCGCTACCTTTCCCAACGGTATGCTATGCCCTATCCTGAGCTGAAAGCCCTTTTGACGGACATCGGCACCGAAGAGCTGGGACATATGGAAATGGTTGCGACCATCGTTCATCAGTTGACCCGTTCTTTGTCGGAAGAGCAGATCCGAACCGCTGGCTTTGATACCTACTTCGTGGATCATACCACTGGTATCTATCCTCAGTTTGCCTCCGGCTATCCCTGGTCCGCCTCCACCATGCAGTCTACAGGAGACGTTATTGCCGACCTGACCGAGGACCTGGCGGCCGAGCAGAAGGCCCGTCTCACCTATGATAATATCCTCCGCCTTTCGGACGACCCTGATGTGAACGACGTGATCAGATTTTTGCGGGAGCGGGAAATCGTCCACTTCCAGCGGTTTGGTGAAACAAATCAATCAAGGTGAAGTTAGTTTTATATCTTCCACTCAATGACGCAAGTGTCCTCAGTTACCTTGATTTTCGTAATTATTTGGTCAACTACGGCTCTTTTATCGTCAAAGGAGAGGTCATCCCAATGTTCCATGCAGTTTTTGATCTCTTTGAGGTCGGCTGTGGATGTATTATCCAACGGGGATAGTTCCGCAAGCTCTTGGCGGTAGGCTGTTGCCCTTTCGTCTAACTCCATAATTCTCTGATTGATGTAGCCCATCAGTGTCTCATTTGCCTCTGTAACTCTATCAAGTAATCTATCAATCTCCTGTTGGGTTTGCTCGATCCTAACATTTAACTCGTGAATGCGTGGATTTTCCTGCCGTTTTTGGGGCTGTTGTAGCACATCAAACTGTTTAACATGCTCCACCATCTCCCCTAAGATAAAAGCCTCAAACTCATCCGCTTTCATGCCGGGGATACCCTCACATTTGTTGGTTTGCATCCGATGACTGCATATAAAGTACCGTAGTACCCTTGTTTTTAGCTGACATTTGCGTATTGTCATCGCATATCCGCATTTTCCACATTTCAGTTTTCCCGCCAGCCAGCTATTTTTAGCCTTGATAGGCTTTGTCACCTGCTGATTGCCCAGGCATTTGATTCGGGCTTTTAGCCATATATCAGATGATACAAGCCCCTCATGTGGGGCTAAAACAACGTGCTGCCCCTCCAAATGGCATTGCTTTCGGCCTGCGCCCTTTTCTGAATAGAGATAACACCCAAATGTACCTATGTAGTCTTCTGGTGCGTTGTGGAGAAGTGATCCTTGATCCTTGTAAAACCGATATAGATCTAAATCAGCCTTGACATATACGGGGTTTTTTATCATCTCTGCAATGCGGCATCTGTCCCATGAACCGTCCTTAGAGCGGCTGTTTTCTATTCCATGCTCTTCAAGGTAGCGAACTATATCACCGTAGGAGGTCTGGGGTTGGGCATACATGGCGAAAATCAGCTTTACGACTTCGGCTTCCTCCGGGATCACAGCATAATGCGATGTCTTTCGACCATCAATCGTGTATGGCTCCAGCTTGTAGCCGTATGGAATACGCCCGCCCATATAGAACCCCTTGCGGCTACGAGACATGTAAGCATCCACTACTCGCTGTTGGATCGTTTCTCGCTCCAGTTCAGCGAAAACAACGATGATTTTGAGCATCGCCCGCCCTGGAGGGCTTGATGTATCGAATTTTTCTGTGCATGAAACGAACTCAACCCCGTATTTTTGGAGCTCGGTAAACAAGGTCATAAAGTCCATCAATGAGCGGCTTATCCGATCCAGCCGATAAACAATGACTCTGCTTACCTCTCCCCTTCGTATGGCATCCATCATAGCCTGAAACTGTGGACGGTCTACATTCTTCCCGCTATATCCCTTATCCGTAAAGGTCTTATACTTACCTCCTCTCACCTCGTATTGGCAATACTCAATCTGGCTTTCAATGCTGATACTGTCCACCCGATCTACCGATTGCCTACCATATATAGCATCGTACTTTTCCATTTGGCTCCCTCCTTTTTGAGAAAAAGAAAGAGCCGCCAACGGGTTAATTATACCCTGGCAGCTCAAAAATCTCAAGTTAGAGCATATTTTGAAAAAATCTGATATAAGCCGCTCTCAATCTCTCTTTTTCGCTTTCTTTTCTCGTCCAAATCCTTAAAAATAGGTATTAAATCTCTAACAAGAATCTCTTTTGCACCGACAAAAGCCCTATGCTCTGTCGTTTCATATTTTGTTGTGTCCATTGGGGACTCCCCCTTACTCGGTCTGATGTCGTATTATATTTGAAAATTGTCATTGTGATTACTCCTTTTTTTTGCTGTGAGCGTCCCCAAAAACGGAACGCTATGTAGATTATTGGGTCTTAACCTCTTGCCGTTTTAGGCCAGCTTTCAAAGCCGCTAGCCAGTCCCATTGTCTGCAATTTTGCCATTGCCTCGGCCTGAGACATACCCCC